>NZ_CAKJTM010000051.1:38383-38902 GCF_917627345.1 Protofrankia sp. CiP3
CTGGGCTGCCGACAACCGGCGCGGAATCCGGCGGGTCCGAAGAATCATGGCGAAGCGTCACAAACGTCGAGCCGGGCTCTGGCCAGTCCTCGACCATCAGGTCAATCTCAGTCGACGGGTCGACAACGGCGACGGTCACCGCCGCCGAATCCACGTTCAGCACGGTGGAGGCGTCCCGGCCGGTGCCCGGTGGGAACTGCACAACAGTCATGTCAGCGTAGGTCTGCGGCAGCGTGTTCGAGACCGTCAGCGGATGGTCGGACGCGGCTTGTAGCCAGTGGGCGACAGCATCCTCCGACATGGGCGGCAAGATCGCGTACACGGGTTCCTGGACGACTGGTGAACGATGGAGCAGTTCGGGGAGGGTCGTATCGGCGCCCCACCGCAACGCCGCCTCCGTCGTCGACGCCCCCACCAGCGAACCACCCGCCGAAACGCCCGTGGACACAGCCCCACCAGCCAACGCCCCCAGCACATCATCCCCCACCAAGTCCACCCGCCGACCATCCGCCATAAACC
>NZ_CAKJTM010000052.1:0-31987 GCF_917627345.1 Protofrankia sp. CiP3
GGGGGCGTACCGATGCCGCCTTGCGGGACCCCGGCAATTACATCCCTCTTCTGGCCGAACTCGCTGAGGATCCCCGCCTTGAGGAACATTTTCACCAGAGCGAGAACGCGTTTGTCCTTGACCCGCGTACGGACCCGACTCATCAGTGCGGAGTGCGAGATTTCGTCGAAACACGCATGGATGTCGGCGTCCAGCACCCAGTGGTATCCCCGGGTGCCGAAGTAGTGGATCTCGGAGATCGCGTCCTGGGCCCGCCGCCCTGGCCGGTACCCGTACGAAACCGGCTGGAAGTCGGCCTCGAAAATGGGTTCCAGGACCAGTTTCAGCGTAGCCTGAACAACCCGATCGGCGACGGCCGGAATCCCGAGCCGCCGCGTCTCTCCCCCGCCTGAAGACTTGGGGATCAGCCGCTCCCGCACCGGCAGCGGGCGGAAACTACCCGCTTTCAGCTGGGCGCGCAGGTCGTCCAGGAACTCGGGGATGCCGGTCTTCCGCGCGACATCGGCGACCGTCAGGCCGTCGACACCAGCGGTCCGCGCACCCCGATTACCCGCGACCCGACTGTACGCGACAAGCAGCGTCGCCGGGTCGCACACGAAGTTGAACAGGTCGTCGAACCGGCGGCCGGGTTCGGCCGCCGCCCAACGGTGAAGTTTGGTCTGCATACCCGATACCCGTACGAACGCGGACTCCAACTCCGGTCCTGGGGCGCCGCCATTCGGCGGCGCGTCTCTCGGCATTGCAGGCTCCGTCCCTTCGCGGTCTCGCTATGGCCCTTCCCCATGTACCGGGCTCTCCCCGGCTCCGAGTACTACGACCACTCCGTCCCACCCTCGGCTTCAGCGGTCGATGCGCCTATCCCGCCCCCTCGGCTGGGTGCCGAGGGAACTGGAACCCGTAACCCGCTCGCTTGTCCCTGCTGCGGCGCTGCCGCCCTGGGGAGATTCCCTGCGGGCTTAAGGGTGGTTCCCACGTTCACTGTCCATCGGTCGACGGGTTAGGAACCCGACTCTGTCCCCGCGGCCTCGCGTGTGGGTACGCCGCAGACTTTCCCCACGGCCTCCGGGTTGGCATCGAAATACCTCTCCGAAGTTCTCCCTGCCTGGCAGGCAGGGATGTGCACCGCATCCGGCCCGTATCCACCAGATTTGAGCCGGCATGTTCTTCAGGAACGTAATACGCCGGTTCCTCTCGTATTCCTTCCCGTCTCGCTCGCCGCACCCGCGCCTTCTGGCGGTGCCGACACGGTACGGCTTTGTCAGGGCTGCTCCCGCCCTCTCCGGCATCACCCGGTCAGGCTGCCCTCAGCTTCGCTGACCCGCTGCGACGGGCCAGCGGCGGAGTCCTTTCACCTCCACCCGAACAGACAAGCGCCTCGTGGCGCACCTCGATGAGTACGTAGACGAAGGCCGCACGACCATCGAGCGGGACGGTGAACAGCAGGTCGGTGTGCCGCCACCGTAATGTGGCGTCGATCAGGCTACCAGGGACCAGGACCAGCCGGTCCAGGTCGAGCCGGGCAATGAGGGCCGCTGGTAGCGTTGCCCGCAGCTGCGATGCCGCGTTCGACGGTGTGCCGAGGATCCGGCGGAACACCGCGTCATGGGGTGTGGACGGATTCGGCATGGCCGCACCGTACAGGCGGGCATGGCCGGCTCGGACAGCGCCATATACCGGGATCCGATCCGCCTGGCCACAGAGTAGCGCGGGCGCCGCGTCGAGGCTCGCCTCCCAGGCAAGCGTTGAACCACCAACCACCAACCACCACGGTTACGGGGCCCGGCCCGATCACCGTCGCTCTGTGGACCGGCTTGTGTCCGACGGCCGCGTACGAACCGCTATGTCCGTGCTACCAGTCGGGTGCCGCTGGCTACCGGAGCCGGACCACTCCAGATGCTGTCGCTGAACTGTTCTTCGTTGTTCGTCAACCTTCTTCCGGACCGGGTCCGGATGGTGGGGCCTGACATCGGATGGTGTGGGAGCTGAAAGTTGTCGGCGCCGTCGGGCAGGATCGGGTGTGTGATCGACCAGACGACGCGACTGCGGGACGTGGTGGGTGCGGCAACGGCCACCGCGCTCGCCGATGCTCTGGGCCTGGAGACAAGCGGTGACCTGCTCGCGCATCTGCCCCGGCGTTATCACGAACGCGGTGAACTGACCGACCTCGCGAACCTGGCTGTCGGGGAGGTGGTCACGGTTCAGGCGCAGGTCGTCAGCGTGCAGCGGCGTCCGATGCGGGAGCGCAGACGCTCCATGCTCACCGTCACCGTCACGGACGGCAGCCACAACCTTCTGTTGACGTTCTTCAATCAGGTCTGGCAGGAGCGAAACCTACGGCAGGGCGTCACCGCGCTGTTCGCGGGCAAGGTGGAGGAGTACCGTGGCCGGCGGCAGCTGACCAATCCCGAGGTGCACCTGCTGGACGCTGAGAGCGCTGATCCGGGGACGCACGGCGGCGCTGGGAGCTTTGCGAGCGGTCTCGTCCCGATCTACCCGTCGGCGGTGAAGCTGCCCAGCTGGAAGATTGGCAGCTGCGTGCGAATCCTGCTCGCCGGGCTCACTGAGCTCGACGATCCGCTGCCCGCGGCCATTCGGGACAAGTACCGCTTGGTAGGCCTGCTCGATGCCTACCACCTCGTCCACCAACCGTCGTCGTGGGCGGAGGTTACCCGTGGCCGGCTTCGCCTGAAATGGGACGAGGCGCTTATCCTGCAGGTCGCGCTCGCGCGGCGTCGACTCGACAACGAGCAGACAGCGGCGACAGCGCGGGTTCCTCGGGCGGACGGTCTGCTGGCGGCATTCGACGCGGCATTGCCGTTCCCGCTGACCGCCGGCCAGCGCGCGGTCGGCGAGACCATCAAGGCCGAGATCGCCCGGCCGTTCCCGATGCACCGGCTGCTGCAGGGCGAGGTTGGTTCCGGCAAGACCGTGGTGGCGTTGCGGGCCATGCTCGCCGCGGTGGACGCGGGCGGTCAGGCGGTGCTGCTCGCGCCCACCGAGACACTTGCCAGCCAGCATCTGCGCAGTCTGCGTGACCTGCTCGGTCCGTTGGGGCGGGCAGGTGAGCTGGACGCCGCGCCACTGGCGACGAGGATCACGCTGGTGACGGGTTCTCTCGGAGTGAGGTCGCGGCGCGAGGCGCTCGGGGCGGTGGCGGATGGCAGCGCAGGCCTGGTGGTGGGGACGCATGCGCTCCTGGAGGAGTCGGTGACCTTCCGCGACCTCGCCCTGGTCGTCGTGGACGAGCAGCACCGTTTCGGGGTCGAACAGCGGGACGCGCTGCGCTCCCGGTCCGCCCGTCCGCCGCATGTGTTGGTGATGACGGCCACGCCGATCCCGCGCACGGTCGCGATGACCGTTTTCGGCGATCTGGAGGTTTCCACTCTGACCGAGTTGCCCGCCGGCCGGTCGCCGATCGCCTCGTTCGTCGTGCCCGCGACCAACAAGGTCTGGACGGACCGGATGTGGGGCCGCGTCCGGGACGAGGTTGCCAAGGGCCATCAGGCGTATGTCGTCTGCCCGCGGATCGGCGAGGATGATGCCGCCGACGACGCTCCGCCCGATGCCGCCGGTGACGTCCTGCCTGGCTCCGCGGTCGCTCTCTCCGGCGGTGCGCCGCCAGGCATGATCGACGGGGGCACGTGGGATGCCACGGTCGGGTCCGAGGACGGGCGTAGGCCGAGTGCAGCCGTGCTCGACCTGCTCCCGGCGTTGCGTGACACCGAGCTCGCCGGGCTCCGGGCCGCGGCGTTGCACGGCCGCCTGCGCCCGGATGACAAGGACGAGGTCATGACGAAGTTCGCGGCGGGTGACATCGATGTTCTCGTGGCCACCACGGTGATCGAGGTCGGGGTCGACGTGCCCAACGCGACCGTGATGGTCATCGCGGATGCCGACCGTTTCGGCATTTCCCAGCTACACCAGCTGCGGGGTCGGGTTGGGCGTGGCAGCGCGCCCGGGTGGTGCCTGCTGTACACCGAGGCCGAACACGGATCGCCCGCCTGGGAGCGGCTGGCCGCGGTGGCCGCCACCGCCGACGGTGCGCAGCTCGCCCGCCTCGACCTCGCGCAGCGGCGCGAGGGCGACGTGCTGGGCGCGGCCCAGTCCGGTGGCCGCCGATCGCTGCGCCTGTTGGAGCTGCTCAAGGATGAGGAACTGATCCGGTCCGCGCGGGACGAGGCGACGGCCCTGATGCGCGTTGATCCGCAGCTGTCGGCGCAGCCGGCCCTGGCCGCAGCGCTCGCGGCGACGCTCGATGAGAGCACAGCCGCCTATCTGGAGAAGGGATGACGCGGATCATCGGTGGTGCCGCGCGCGGGCGACCCGTCCGGGTACCGCCGGGCGAGCGGACCCGCCCGACATCCGACCGGGCGCGGGAGGGGCTGTTCAACACGCTCACATCGATTGTGGAGCTACGCGGCGCGCGGTTCGCCGATCTCTATGCTGGCAGCGGCGCGGTCGGCTTCGAAGCGTTGTCGAGGGGGGCGTCGCACGCCCTGCTCGTTGATCAGGCACCCGCTGTTGCCCGCACGCTGCGCGCGAACGCCGCGACCCTTGGGCTCACCGGTGCGGAGATCGTCTGCCAGCCTGTTCAGCGTGTGGTGGAGACCATACCTGGGCATGCTTTCGACGTGGTGTTTCTGGACCCTCCGTATAATTTGTCTAACGTAGAGTTGGCAGCCGTGCTCACTCGCCTGCTTGCCCATTCCTGGCTGTGTCCAGATGGTATATGTGTTGTGGAGCGATCGCGGCGCGCTGGGCAGTTCGACTGGCCAGATGGTCTTGTTGCGATACGTAATCGGACGTATGGCGAGGGGACGCTCTGGTACGGTTTCGGATCATGAGAAAGGCTGTCTGTCCTGGTTCCTTCGACCCGGTCACCAACGGTCACCTTGATATCATCGGCCGTGCCAGTCGGCTCTTCGACGAGGTTGTCGTGGCTGTGCTCATCAACAAGAGCAAGGCCAACCTCTTCACCGTGGACGAGCGGATCGAACTGATCCGTGAGGCGGCGCGCGAGCATTCCAACGTGCTGGTCGAGTCCTCTCATGGCCTGCTTGTCGACTTTTGCCGTGCCCGTGGCATCCAGGCCATCGTCAAGGGCCTGCGCGCGGTCAGTGACTTCGACTACGAGTTGCAGATGGCCCAGATGAACCATTCGCTCGCGGGCGTCGAAACCCTGTTCATGAGCACGAACCCGCAGTACGCCTTTCTGTCGTCAAGCCTGGTCAAGGAGGTCGCCACCTACGGTGGGGACGTCTCCGGGCTGGTGCCGGATCTTGTACTCAAGCAGTTGCGGGAGCGTCTCGCCCAGTAGCTCGATAACGGTAGTGGGCGAGCGGTGGCGCGATAGCTGGAACCACGGAACCGCTGGCCGCGTTCGCGGGACGCGGCCAAGGCCGCCCGGCCGGAGCCCGGCGCCCGCGTCGCCGGGAAGATCGCGGCCTTCGAGGGGTGCCGCCCAGAGGTCTCGCCTCGGTCCCTGTGACCGAGCGTGGCTGGTCCCGCCGGTTGGTGAGGAGTCACGACGACCGCACCGCCACCAGCCTGGACGATCGGATAAGCTTGCGGTCTGCGTCCGGAGCGGCGGGTGGGGCAACCATCCGAACCTGAACTGAGTCCGGACCGAATCCGTACTAAATCTATACCGAACGTGAAGCCTGAGCACCAAGCATGACCATCATCTTGTGATGTTCGAGAGTTGTGAATCCAGTATTTTCGTGGCAAGGACAGGCACTCCACCCATGACCGGGCCGTCATCCCATCGCCGGAGCCCTCGTGGCCCGCTCGTACTTGACATTCGCGAGCTGGGCCGTCGCGCGGGTTCCATGAAGCATGTCGTGACACGGGCTCCCGCGCCGACGGAGCTGGGAAACGAAATGATCAAGGTTCCGCCGGGCGCGCTTATCGAGCTGGCTGTGCGGCTGGAATCCGTGATGGAAGGCGTGCTGGTCAGTGGCACGGCGTCCACGCCGTTGGCGGGCGAGTGCTCGCGTTGTCTCGACCCCTTCGAGGACGAGGCCGCGGTCGACATCCGGGAGCTGTTCTACTATCCAGACCGGGTCGTGGGCGACGTCGATGACGATGACTGTCCGCAGGTCGTGAACGACCATATTGATCTGCTTCCGGCGCTGCGTGACGCGTTGGTGCTCAACCTGCCGCTGTCACCCTGCTGCCGGCCGGACTGCGCGGGTCTGTGCGTCGACTGCGGCGCGCGACTGGACGACCTTGAGCCCGGCCATACCCATGAACAGGTCGACCCCAGGTGGGCGGCACTTCCATCGTTGGTCGAGAATTCAGCATTGATTGATAACAAGGAGAAGGACTAGTGGCCGTCCCGAAGCGCCGGACCTCGCGTAGTAACACCCGCTCTCGGCGGGCTCAGTGGAAGGCAACGATCCCCGCTCTGGCCAAGTGCCCGCGCGGCCACGTGGTCCGGCCGCACACGGTCTGCCCGACCTGCGGTCGTTACAACGATCGACAGGTCATCGACGTCTAAGTGGCGTGACACATGTGGCGGTCGATCTGCCCGGTGATGACGGCGCGCCGGAGCTGGTCGTTGACGGCGTCAGTCATGCGCTCGCCGCTGACCCGACCCTGAATGTCAGCCTGGTCGGCCCGTCCCGGGTCGCTGGGCCGCTGCTGCGCGAGCGCGGCCTGCGTGCCGAGAGCCGGCTACGGATCGTTGATGCTTCTTATACGGTAGGTGCTGGCGTGGACGCGACCCGTACGGTGCGATCGAGGCGGGACGCTACGGTGCGAGTCGCGGCCCGCCTGTTGCGGGACGGCGTGGCCGACGCGATGGTGTCGGCCGGCCCGGTCGCCGCGGCCACAGCCGCGGCGACGTTCACCCTCGGTCCGCTCGCGGGGGCGACGCGGCCGGCACTTGCCGTGGTCGTCGGCTCGCCGTCCGAGCCGAGGGTTCTGCTGGATGCTGGCGCGGTCTCCGGCGTGAACATCAGCGCCGACCAGCTCACCCAGTGCGCGGTCCTCGGGGCGGCCTACGCCGCAATCCGCCTGCGTGTGGCGCGGCCCAGGGTCGGCCTGCTGTCCGCGGGGCCGGCTGATCCGGGCCGACCGCGTGCTGGGAGCGTCGGCGATCTTATCGCCGAGCTGGGGTTTGACTTCGTGGGCGCTGTCGAGGCGGCCACGCTGGTGGCCGGCGGGGGCGTTGACGTCGTGCTCAGTGATGGTTTCACCGGGGCGGTCCTGGTGTCGGTTCTGCGAGCGGTTGCGCAGGTTGTCGGTCAGCTACCGCGGACGTCGTCGGGGTGGCAGCCGCGGGAGGGAGCATTCGTGGTCGGTGTTGACGGGATTGTGGTTGTCGTGGATGGCAGGCCTGAGGAGGCCGCGGCCGGAGTCACGCACGCGATTGCCGAGGCGGTTGGCGCGCATCAGGCAGGTTGGGTGCCGCGCCAGCGGGCGGCTCTCGCCGAGCTCGTCACCCACCGCCGGATTCGTGCCGGGCTGCCGGCATGACCCGCGGCCTGCCACCGCCCGCGCCCAGAGACGGCCTGGTGGCCGCGCTCGGTGTGCCGGTCGACGTCGACCTGCTCGAACGGGCTCTTACGCACCGCTCATACGCCTACGAGCAGGGTGGCCTGCCGACCAACGAACGGCTGGAGTTCCTTGGTGACTCCGTGCTCAGCCTCGTCGTCACCGACGCCCTGTTCCACCGTCATCCGGACCTGCCGGAAGGACAGCTCGCCAAGCAGCGCGCGTCCGTAGTCAACATGCGTGCGCTCGCTGGTGTCGCCCGCACGCTGGGGGAGAACGGCATCGGTCCGTACCTGCTGTTGGGCCGTGGTGAGGAGACCACCGGAGGCCGGGACAAGGCCAGCATCCTCGCGGACACCCTTGAGGCGCTGATTGGCGCGGTCTACCTGTCGGCTGGCGGGCTGGACGGCCTGCAGGTCGCGTCCCAGTTCGTCCACCGGTTGTTCGACCCGCTGCTGGACGTGGCCGCCGGCCGGGGGGCCGGGCTGGACTGGAAAACCTCGTTGCAGGAACGGACCGCCGTGCTGTTGCTGGGTCCGCCCGAGTACGAGGTGGATGAGTTCGGGCCGGACCATGCCAAGCGGTTCACCGCCCGCGCCGTCGTGGCCGGTGAAATCCTCGGCCATGGTGACGGTGGGAGCAAGAAGGAGGCCGAGCAGCGCGCCGCAGCCGCCGCCTTCGAGGCGTTGGAGGCGCGTTCGGCCGATCCTTGTCATCCCGACGGGCCTGCCGGCGGAGAGCGGGATGACGGCGATCCGGTGGACAGCCGCGCTGAGACGGCTGTGCGCACGGGTAACCGCTGATCCGCCGCCGGTCTTTCCGCCATGCCTGAGCTTCCGGAGGTCGAGGTCGTCCGGCTCGGCCTGCAACAGGCGCTGGTCGGCCGGACGATCGCGGAGGTCGTGGTTGCGCACCCCCGGGCTGTCCGGCGGCACGCCGCTGGGACCGCTGACTTCGTGGCGGTGCTCGCGGGCCGTACGATCCTTGCCGTACACCGGCGGGGGAAGTATCTGTGGTTGGATCTCGGCGACGGGATGGCGCTGCTCGCTCATCTCGGCATGAGCGGCCAGCTTCTCGCGGTGCCCGCGAACAAACCCGCCGAGACCCACCTCCGAATTCGTTTCACGTTCTCCGACGCCGGTCGGGAACTGCGATTTGTCGATCAGCGCACCTTCGGTGGTCTTGCGGTCGTCCCCACCGGTGCGGGTGTGCCGGAACCGATTGCGCATATCGCGCTGGATGTCCTGGACTCGGGTTTTTCTGACCCGGAGTTCGTCGCGGCCGTTCGCCGCCGCCGGACCGGAATCAAACGCGCGTTACTCGATCAGACCCTTGTCGGCGGTATCGGTAACATCTACGCCGATGAATCCCTGTGGCGGGCGAGGCTGCATTATGCGCGGCCGACTGAGACGCTTACCCGCGGTGAGCTCTGCCGCTTGTTGGATGCGGCACGTGAGGTTCTCACCGCCGCGTTGTACGCGGGCGGGACCTCCTTCGACTCGCTCTATGTATCGGTCAATGGTGTGAGCGGCCGGTTCGACCGTTCGCTGGAGGTCTATGGGCGGACCGGTCAGCCATGTTCACGATGCCGGACGCCCGTCCGTCGGGATGCCTTCATGAACCGGTCCAGTTTCAGCTGTCCAGGCTGTCAACCACGGCCGAGAAGGGGCCGTTGGTAGTTTCCTCTGGGTCCGCGGCAGCGCCGTGGACCCAGAGGAAGGCCGTTTTACAGCTTGCCGCCGGGGAGGTTGGGTACCGCGGTCTGGGTGGGACCTGAGGTGCGGGGCGGGGCGTAGCCCGGACCAATGATCTCGTTGGGCGCGGCTGGTGCTGGTGCCGGTGTGGCACTGCGTAGGCCCTCCGTGCTGGCCTGGGGCACCGGCAGGATGCCGCCATCCTGGCTGAAACTCTGGCCGCAGCCGCTGAGTGACAGCGCCGCGGGGATGATGATGGCGCTGACCATCGTCATGACGGCTCGTCGGCCGCCGGGCAGGTGCACCCGGAGCTGACGGGATCGGGGCGAACGCATGGTATTCACAATGGGCCGGTAGCCTATCGTGCCCATGTGTGATGTTCCCGCGGAACCACCGGATCAGAATGATCACAATACGTCCGCTGGGCCTGAACCGCCCGCCCGGTTGACAGCGTGGGTGTCAGGGAGGGTGCAGGGCGTTGGTTTTCGGGCTTATGTCCGTTCCCGTGGGCGTCGGCTCGGCCTGGTGGGTTCGGCGACGAATCTCACAGATGGCCGGGTCGAGATCGTTGCGGAAGGTTCACGAGCCGCTTGCGCGGCTCTCCTGGAGATGTTGCGGGCCGGGCACACACCAGGTCTGACGACCCAGGTCACGTCCTCCTGGTCGCAGGCGAAGGGTGATCTGTCAAATTTTACCCGAAAATGATCTGTGTCGGCGGTTGGGTGATGACGAGGTGTCCTCATCTCGACAAAATGCCATCGGGAGCCGTCCGGGTATGGCATCGTCTTGACATTCGGCCACTTCGCGTGCGATCCTGAGTTCATTGTCTGGCGCGTCGTGTGATCTATCCCGGTTCCTCTCGGTGGGTTGCAGCGCGTCCCGCACCCGCTCGGTCACTCATCGTGGAGGACCATCATCATGGCGAAGGCCCTTTTCGGCCACGTCGGCTCTGGCAACGATGTTCGTTTGTCGTATGAGGTACGCCGACTTCGTGCACGTGTAGCAGAACTGGAAGACGAGCTTGCGCGTTCTCGTGCTCTTACGGACGCGCTTGAAGGCGTTGATGTCTCTGACGAACTTCGCGCGCTTGAAGCAGAGCCCGCGCTGACCTGATCCTCCCGAATCCGTAGCGGGAGTTAAGGGACGTTTCTCCTCGTGGGGAACGTCCCTTCGTGCTGCCGGGGCTCATTTGCCGGATCCTGCTGGTAGTGAAGTTGGCAGTATCGTTGGTGTTCCGTCCCCTCCGACAGCTCCGGAGACAGGTGCATCTCAAGAGCCTTACCCTGCGGGGCTTCAAGTCGTTCGCGAGTTCGACGACCCTGCACCTCGAGCCCGGCATCACCTGTGTTGTGGGGCCGAACGGCTCGGGCAAGAGCAACGTCGTCGACGCGATGGCCTGGGTCCTTGGCGAGCAGGGCGCCAAAGCACTGCGCGGCGGGACGATGTCGGACGTCATCTTCGCCGGCACGCCGTCGCGCCCGCCGTTGGGTCGCGCCGAGGTCCTGCTCACCATCGACAACACCGACGGTGCGCTGCCCATCGAGTACAGCGAGGTGACGGTCGGTCGCCTGATGTTCCGTAGCGGCGAGAGTGAATACACGATCAACGGTAGTTCGTGTCGGCTGCTGGACATCCAGGAGCTCATGAGCGACTCTGGGATCGGCCGTGAGCTGCATGTGATCGTTGGCCAGGGTCAGCTCGACGCGGTTCTGCACGCCCGCCCGGAGGACCGGCGCGCCTTTATCGAGGAGGCGGCTGGTGTCCTCAAGCACCGCAAGCGCAAGGAAAAGGCCCTGCGCAAGCTGGAGGCGATGGCGGCCAATCTCACCCGCCTGACGGACCTGTCCGCCGAGCTGCGGCGCCAGCTGGGCCCGCTGGGCCGGCAGGCGGAAATCGCCCGCAAGGCCGGTGTCATCCAGGCAGCGGTGCGTGACTCACGGCTGCGCCTGCTGGCCGACGACATCGTCACCGCCCGCGGTGACATCGCGGCTGACAACAGGGATGAAGAAGCGCTGCGGGTCCGTCTCGCGGCGGCCGGGCAGGCATACACCGACGGCCAGCGGCGTGAGCAGATCCTGGCGGCGGAGCTGGCCGCGGTGACCCCCCAGGCCGCTGCCGCGGGTGAGGTTTGGCACGCCCTGGCATCCCTTCGGGAGCGCGTCCGAGGTACCCGGTCACTCGCGGCCGAGCGGGTCCGGCTGCTGCGCTCCGGGGCCGAGGAACAACGCGGTGGACGGGACCCCGAGCAGCTGGAGCAGGAAGCGGCGGCAGTCCGGGAACAGGAGAACGCTCTCGGCGTGCGGCTAGATGCTGATCGTGACAACCTCGCCGAGGTCGTCGCCCGCCGGGCCGGGCTGGAAACAGCACTGGCCGGTGAGGAAAAGGCGCTTGTGGCTGCCGCGCGGGAGGCGTCAAGCCGACGGGAGAACCTGGCTCGGCTGGCCGGGCGGGTGGAGGCGGCTCGCTCCCGCGCCGCCAGTGCTGAGACTGAGATCGTCCGGATCTCCGAGGCCGTGGACGCCGCCCGGCAGCGCGGTGGCGAAACGAGCGACCAGCGTGTCGCGCTGGAGTCAGAACTCGCCCGGATGCGGACGACCCGTTCCGAGCTCACCGCGAGGCATGCCGAGGCCATGGCGGTCCATGCGGACGCGACGGCGAGGTTGGAGAATTTGCGTGCGCAGGAGCGTTCCGCCGAACGCGATCGGGCTTCCTGGCAGGCCCGTGGGGAGGCGCTCATCCTGTCGCTGACGCCGAAGGACGGCGCCGCCGCGCTGCTGGACGCCGCCGGCAGCGGGCGGGACAACGGCGCTGCCCGGTCGGACGGCGCTCCCGCCAGGCCCACCGGCGTCCTGGGCCGCCTCGCCGCCTTGCTGGCGGTCGAGCCAGGGGCCGAGGCCGCGATGGCAGCCGTCCTGGGTCCGGCTGCCGACGCCGTCGCGGTCGGTGCTGTCGAGGATGTCGCTGCCGTGTTCGAGTGGCTTCGCGCGGTCGACGCGGGGCGCGCGTCGCTGCTGGTCGCCGGCCGCCCGAGCGGCGACGGCCCGGTCGCCGACGGGTGCGGGACCGACCCGGTCATGGCCCTGTCGGCGGACGCCCGTCGCGGTGGGGTTCCCGCCGTGGACCTCGTGCGGGTCAGTGACCCGCGCTACGCCGTGGGAGTGGCCCGGTTGCTGGCCGCCACCATCGTGGTTGCCGACCTCACGACCGCTGTTGAGCTTGTCCGTGAACATCCCGGCATCCGAGCGGTCACCCGGGCTGGTGATGTGATCGGGCCTGAGCTCGCCACCGGTGGCAGTGCCCGAGCGCCGTCCCTGCTCGAACTTCGGGCCGCGGCGGACGAGGCGGAGTCCCGGATGCTTGCGGCGGCCAGCAGCGGTGAGCGTGCCCGCGGGGCCGTCGCCGCCGCCGCCGAGGAGGTGAAGCGGGCCAGAAGCGGGATCGACGACGCGTCAGCGGCGCTGCATGGAGCGGACGCCCGTCACCGGGCGTTGTCCGAACAGCTGTCCCAGCTGGAGCGGGCGAACCGGTCGGGAGCCGCTGAGATCGAACGTCTCGAACGGGTCCGGATGCAGGCCGAAACCGCTCGCGACCAGGCATACGGTGCCTTGGCGGAGCTGGAGGCGATGCTGGCCGCGACATCCTCGGAACCTGACGTCGGCGACCGGTCGCCAGCTGAGCGTGACCGGCTCGCGGCCGCGACCTCAGCCGTGCGCGGCGAGGAGGTCGAGGCTCGGCTCGCGGTGCGTACCAGTGAGGAACGGGCCCGAGCGCTGGCCGGCCGCGCGGACGCGCTGGTCCGATCCGCCGCGAACGAACGGGCCGCGCGGCTGGCGGCGGCCCGGCGACGGGAGGTGCGGGAGCGCCAGGCGACCGTTGCCGCGGCTGTGGCCGACGCTGCCGGTCATGTTCTCGCGGCGCTGGAGAACTCGTTGGTCGCCGCCGACACCGAACGTGGCCAGGCCGAGGCGCGGCGGCTGCGGACCGAGACCGATCTGACCGCTGTCCGCGAGCAGGTACGGACACGTGCCGGCGAGCTCGCCGCGTTGCGTGACGATGTCCACCGCGACGAGCTCGCCCGTGCCGAGAAGCGCCTGCGGGTGGAGACGCTGGAGGCCAAGGCGTTCGACGAGCACGGGATAGCCGTTGACGATCTTGTCAGCGAGTACGGACCGCACGTGCCCGTACCGCCGGACACCCCGGACGGCGAGGCCGTCGCGTTCGACCGCGCTGACCAGGCGGCGCGGGCGGCCGCGGCCGAGAGACAGCTCGCCCGGCTGGGCAAGGTCAACCCGCTCGCGCTCGAGGAGTTCGAAGCCCTGCAGGAGCGCGCGGCGTTCCTCTCGACACAGCTCGACGACATCAAGAACACCCGCCGCGACCTCCTGCTGGTCGTCGCCGAGGTCGACGAACGGGTCCGGGAGGTCTTCCGCGCGGCCTTCGAGGACACCGCGCGCGAGTTCGAGACGGTCTTCGCGACCCTGTTCCCCGGCGGTGACGGCAGACTCGTGCTCACCGATCCCGATGACATGCTCACCACTGGCATCGAGGTGGAAGCACGGCCACCGGGCAAGAAGGTCAAGCGTCTGTCGTTGCTGTCGGGCGGTGAACGATCGTTGACGGCGATTGCCCTGCTGCTCGCGATCTTTCGTGCCCGGCCGTCGCCTTTCTACGTGCTGGACGAGGTCGAGGCCGCCCTTGACGACCGTAACCTCGGCCGCCTGCTGGCGGCGCTGGAAGGCCTGCGGGAGAAATCTCAGTTGATCATTATCACCCATCAGAAACGTACGATGGAGATCGCGGACGCGCTCTACGGTGTGTCGATGCGTGGGGACGGAGTCACCACGGTGATCAGTCAACGGCTCCGGGAACGCGCTTCGGCCTGAGAAACGGGCTGCCTGGTCTGTCAGGATCGGATGCGTGGAGTACGTCCTCATCATCATCGCGATCGTCGTGTTCGGTCTTGTCGCGTCCGCCGGCCTGCTGGTGGGCACCCGCCGCCGAAGTCGAAGCACCCCCACCCGGGGCCGGCCGCACCCAGGTACGGACTACCAGCCCGGGGTGGGTGACGACGCCGAGATCCCTCGAGACACCCCGAGGCGGACGGTCGAGACCGTTGACATCCCCGCGCCCGAGGCCGAGGCCGAGGCTGCGGGTGAAGCTGAACCGTACGAGCTGGAACTTGAGCGGGAAGCTCAACGGGAGGTGCCGGCGCCAGCCGCCGGCCGGTTGATCCGCCTGCGCGAGCGGCTCGCGCGGTCCCAGAACAGCCTGGGCCGCACGTTGCTGCTGCTGTTGTCCCGGGACAACCTCGACGAGGAGGCCTGGGAGGACGTCGAGACGACCTTGCTGGTCGCCGACGTCGGGGTGGTGCCCACCCAGGAACTGGTCGAGTCGTTGCGCACAAGGGTCAAGGTTCTCGGTGCCCGCCGGCCCGCGGATGTGCGTGTGCTGCTGCGCGACGAGCTACTCGCCCAGATCGGTACCAGCACCGACCGTACGCTGCACTCGGCCGTGGCCGGCCGGCCGGCGAACATCCTCGTGGTCGGGGTGAACGGTACCGGCAAGACCACGACCTGTGGAAAGATCGCCCGTCTGCTGGTGGCGGACAACCGTACGGTGGTGCTGGGCGCGGCCGACACCTTCCGGGCCGCCGCCGCCGACCAGCTGGAAACGTGGGGGAGCAGGGTCGGGGCGCAGACGGTACGCGGCGGCGAGGGCGGGGACCCGGCATCGGTCGCCTTTGAGGCCGCCAAACGAGGCGTCACTGTCGGAGCGGACACCGTGGTGGTGGACACCGCTGGGCGTCTGCACACCAAGACCGGTCTCATGGACGAGCTTGCAAAGATCAAACGCGTGGTAGCCAAGATCGGTCCCGTTGACGAGGTTCTGCTCGTGCTGGACGCGACGACCGGTCAGAACGCCGTGGAACAGGCCCGAGTGTTCACCCGTGCGGTGGACATCACCGGCGTTGTGCTCACCAAGCTCGACGGGACTGCCAAGGGCGGCATCGTGATCGCGGTCCAGCGGGAGCTCGGGGTACCGGTGAAACTCGTCGGTCTGGGGGAGGGGCCTGACGACCTCGCGCCATTCGATCCGGAGGCGTTCGTCGACGCGTTGCTGGGAGAGGCCGTGAGCTGACCGGAAGAGCCAGCCGGCTTCTCCCGTTCGGCTTCTCCTGCTCGGCGCCCTGCCCAGGCCTACACCGTGGCCACGGGAAGGCTCTTTCACCCGGCGTGCGGGCGACCTACAGTGCCGAGGTGAGGTTCATGGCCCGGCCGGACCCGATGGCCGGGACGTTATGCCCGGCGAGGTGTTCCCGCCATCCTCGGTGTGGAGGGCGGTGACAGCGGCGGATCTATGCCATGATCACCGTGTGGGTGTACCTCGCCGGGCTACCTGTCGCAGCGGTGAAGGGCCGCAAGCCGCGGACTCGCCGGCCGCCGCCCCGTCCTGGTGCGTACCCTGAGAGCTGCGGTTCGCCAGCGATCTCGGAGTGTGCGCGTGTTCGACACCCTGTCCAGCCGTCTCGACAAGGCTTTCTCGTCGCTTCGCGGCAAGGGGCGGTTGTCCGAGGCTGACATCAATGCCACCGCCCGGGAGATCCGGGTGGCGTTGCTGGAGGCCGATGTCGCGTTGCCGGCGGTCCGTGCCTTCATCACGGCCGTGCGCGAACGGGCAATGGGAGCGGAGGTCTCGGCTTCGCTGAACCCGGCCCAGCAGGTAATCAAGATCGTAAATGAAGAACTGATCGCCATTCTGGGTGGTGGCGCGGCTACCCTGCGGTTCGCCAAGACGCCCCCCACTGTCATCCTCCTCGCCGGCCTGCAGGGCACGGGCAAGACGACGCTTGCCGGCAAACTCGGTCGCTGGCTTGCGGCCCAGGGGCACACCCCCTTGCTGGTCGCCGCCGACCTGCAGCGTCCGAACGCGGTCACGCAGCTCCAGCTCGTGGCGGCCCGGGCTGGGATCGACGTGTTCGCGCCCGAGCCCGGCAACGGCGTAGGTGACCCGGTGGCGGTCGCGCGCGACGCCGTGGAACACGCGCGGCGTCGCCTGCACGACGTGGTTGTTGTCGACACCGCCGGCCGTCTTGGCGTGGATGCCGAGATGATGCGGCAGGCTGCGGACATCCGCGATGTGACGTCGCCGGACGAGATCCTGTTCGTCGTCGACGCAATGATCGGTCAGGATGCCGTCGCCACCGCGCAGGCCTTCGCTGACGGCGTCGGTTTCAGCGCGGTGGTGCTCACCAAGCTCGACGGTGACGCTCGCGGTGGTGCCGCGCTGTCGGTCGCGCACCTGACCGGTAAACCGATCATGTTCGCCTCCACCGGTGAGGCGCTGGAGGACTTCGACGTCTTCCACCCGGAGCGGATGGCGTCGCGCATCCTGGGCATGGGCGACGTTCTCACCCTTATCGAGCAGGCGGAGAAGGCCTTCGAGGCCGACCAGGCCGAGGCGATGGCGGCGAAGATGGCCGCCTCGGAATTTACCCTGTCGGATTTCCTCGACCAGATGCTCGCCGTCCGCAAGATGGGGCCGATCGCCAACCTGCTCGGCATGCTGCCTGGTATGGGGCATATGAAGGAGCAGCTGTCCCAGATCGGTGAACGTGACGTTGATCGGGTGGTCGCGATCATCCGGTCGATGACCCCGGCTGAACGGCAGGACCCACGGATTCTCCAGGCTTCCCGCAAGGCCCGGGTGGCCCGCGGTTCCGGGGTGACTGTCACTGAGGTCAACCAGCTGCTTGACAGGTTTGACGAGGCGCGCAAGGTCATGAAACAGATGGCTGGTGGTATGGGTGTGCCCGGCGGCGGGCAGCGCGGCCGGGCCGCGGCCAGCCGTAAGGCGAGCAAGAAGGGAAAGGGCGCGAACCGCAAGGGCAATCCGGCCGCTCGTGCCGCGCAGACACAGGCGGAGCAGGCCGCGGCTGAGGCGCGGCGGGCCGGCGGTGGCCTGCCCGCGGCCGGACCTGGTGACGGCGTCATGCCTGACCTGTCCGCCCTGATGCGCGGTGGTGGCTTCCCAGCGGCGGGTCCACCGTCCGGTCAGCGCCGCGGCAAGCAGCGCTGACCTGCCAGGATCGGCTGAAGGCGTTGGCTCCAAAGGCCCTGGGGAGTATCGGCGTCCACGATCTGGCAAACTATGAGCACGACATGGGTTCCTTACCATCGGCGTCGTCGCGGTGACCCTCTCCGCCGCCTTGACGCTCCGAAAACCCAGCCGCCGGTATTCCGCGTCCCCACCGTGGCATTCTGGTGGCTACTGACGTACGTCTGGAGCAGTTCGACAATCGTGGCAACCAAGATCAAACTTCAGCGCCTCGGCAAGATGCGCGAGCCGCACTACCGGATCGTCGTCGCGGACGCCCGTACCAAGCGAGACGGTCGGGTCATCGAGGCGATCGGGCAGTATCACCCCAAGTCCGATCCGAGCATCATCAAGGTGGACGGCGAACGCGCCGAGTACTGGCTCGGTGTGGGCGCTCAGCCGACCGAGCCAGTACTCGCGATCCTCAAGGTCACCGGTGACTGGCAGAAGTTCAAGGGGCTGCCCGCGCCGCCGCCGATGAAGGTCGCGGCTCCCAAGCCCGACAAGCGGGAGGCCTTCCAGACTGCGGCTCGGGCCGCCGCGGGCCTTGGCGACAAGCCTGCCACCACTCCCAAGAAGGCCAAGAAGGGCACGGACGAAGCACCCGCGGGCGAGCAGAGCGCGCCGACGGCCGAGGCATCGACTCCGGCGGGGCAGTAAGTGCTGGAGGCCGCGCTCGAGCATCTTGTTCGGGGCATCGTCGACCACCCGGACGATGTACGCGTCGATATGCAGTCGGGTCGGCGGGGCCGGACCTTGGAGGTCCGCGTGCATCCCGACGATCTCGGCAAGGTGATCGGGCGCGGCGGGCGGACCGCGCGCGCGCTCCGGACAGTCATGGCCGGGGTGGGCGGCCGGGGTCTGCGTGTCGACGTCGTCGACGTCGACCGGTAGCCGGCAGGTTGTGGACCGCCCGGCGGATGAACCGGTCGTGGTCGGCCGAATCGGTCGTCCCCACGGTGTGCGCGGGGAGGTGACGATCGATGTTCGAACGGACCTTCCGGACCGGCGCTTCGCGCCGGGGTCGAGCTTTCCCGGCCACCCGCCGGCCGCAGCTCCGCTGGTGGTTGCCGGGGCCCGTTGGCATGCCGGCCGCCTGCTCCTGCGGTTCAAGGGAGTCGGTGACCGTACCGCAGCCGAAGCCCTGCGGGGACGGGTCCTCACCATCGCGCCCGGCGCCGTGGGCGCCGCCGCGGACGGCGATGATGACCCGGACGACTTCTGGTGGGACCGTGACCTGGTTGGGCTGCGGGTGTCCACCGTAGCTGGCATGGATGTCGGCGTGGTTGTCGACGTGGTCCACACGCCGGCCGGGGAGCTGCTCGCGGTCGACCGAGCCGACGGGCGTGAAGTGCTGATCCCGTTCGTGCGTGAGATCGTCCCCAGGGTCGATGTACTCGACGGTCGTCTCATGGTCGACCCGCCGCCGGGCTTGTTCGATCTGGAGTAGCCGTGCGTGTCGACATTATCACAATCTTTCCTGAGTATCTCAGCCCGCTGGAACTGTCGCTGGTGGGCCGGGCGCGTAACCGGGGCATCCTTGACGTTCACCTGCACGATCTCCGGCAGTGGACGAGCGATGCGCATCGGACCGTGGATGACGCCCCCTACGGTGGGGGGCCGGGCATGGTGATGCGCCCGGAGCCGTGGTGGGCGGCACTGACCGAGGTGAGCGGATCGGGCCCAGCCGGTGGCCGGTCACCGCGAATCATCGTCCCGACCCCGGTGGGCCGGCCGTTTACCCAGGCCTATGCCGACGGGCTGGCCGGTGAACCGTGGCTGGTGTTCTGCTGCGGGCGGTATGAGGGCATTGACGCACGGGTCATCGACGAGTGGGCCGACGATGAGATCTCGATCGGCGACTACGTGCTGGCCGGGGGCGAGGTCGCCACGCTGGTGATGCTGGAGGCGGTCACCCGCCTGCTGCCCGGTGTGGTTGGTAACGCCGAGTCCGTCGCGGACGACTCCTTCGCCAACGGCCTGCTGGAACCGCCGGTGTATACCCGGCCACCCGTGTGGCGCGATCGCGAGGTGCCCGCGGTGCTGCGCTCCGGTGACCATGCGGCCATCAGCCGGTGGCGCCGGGAGGCGGCGGTGCGCCGGACCACGCACCGCCGGCCAGATCTGCTGACCGGGATCGACCTGGGCCGGGACGGTGGCCCGCACGGTAGCGGGCCCCACGCGAATCCTGGCACCGACCCGGCCAGCACCGACCCGGCCGGTCGTGTGGCACAGTAGGATGCGGTGTCCGGCCGTCAGTCGTCCCGACGGGAACTCCCCTGGGCGGGTGGCAGCATGGTCCACGACAGTGGACCATTTGTGGCGGTTGGCCCGCAGCTGGTTCATCCCTGTCATCCCCGCGAGAAAGCGACTGCCATGCAAACCCTGGACAGCCTCGACGCCGCGTCGCTGAGGACCGACGTCCCGCAGTTCTGGCCGGGCGACACCCTGAAGGTCCACGTTCGTGTCGTCGAAGGCAATCGCCAGCGCATCCAGGTTTTCCAGGGCGTTGTGATCCGCCGCCAGGGCGGTGGTGTTCGCGAGACCTTCACGGTCCGCAAGGTCAGCTTTGGTGTCGGGGTTGAGCGGACCTTCCCGGTCCACAGCCCGGTCGTGTCCAAGATTGAAGTCGTGACCAGTGGAGACGTGCGACGGGCGAAGCTGTACTACCTCCGTGAGCTGCGTGGCAAGGCCGCGAAGATCAAGGAAAAGCGTCGGCCGGCTGGACGCTGAGGTGTGCGTGGGTTGGCACGAAGGTTGACCATGCGTCACCATGTCTGCGCTACCGTGCTATTGCCGGAGCAGGCCCGCGTAGGGTGGTCACTTTCCCTCCCCTGTCGGATACCACGGTGACGGTCATCAAATTCGGCCGAGTTCGGCCAACCCATGAGGTGGCGTGGTGAGTGGAGCCGAGCAGGGTCTTCCGGCTCGCTGGGACAGTGCTGTTCTGGCTAGGGCGTGTCTGATGGACGGTGGTCGATGTGGGCGATGATCCAGAAAGCGGCCCGCAAGGCGGAGAAGGTCCGGATAGCGGTGTTCTGTCCGGACCGACGACAACACGGCAGGACGCTTTCTGGCATCGAGAGCAGGGGCCCGCACGGACGCGAAGCGTTCGGGTGGGGGGCGAGGCGATCGAGCATCCGTCAGACGCGCCCAGTGGCCAGGGGCCGCCTGATGATGGCTGTGGGCAGATGGCGAATGGGCAGACGGTGAAGCGGGGCGGCGACGCCAGTCCCGGCGCGCGAGACCTTACGGGATCCGTCGTGGGCAATAGTGCTGGGGAAGACACCGTGATCTCGCCGACTGACGCGTCCGGCCCGGCGGCGGGCGCCGAGCCCGCGGTCGCCGGGGATGCTCCCGTCACCGGGGGTGCCCTTGGCGACCCCCAGGCGGTCGCGATGGATCCGACCGCCGAGGAACCCACCCGGCGCGCGCGCCGGGCATTGGGCCGCGGTCGCGGGGGGAGGGGCTCGTTCGCCCGTGAGCTGCCTGTCCTCATACTGGTCGCCTTCCTGCTCGCACTGGTCATCAAGGCATTTCTCGTGCAGGCGTTCTGGATACCGACCGTCTCGATGGAACGGACCCTGCTGGTCAACGACCGGGTTCTGGTCAACAAGCTCGTCTACCGCTTCAGGGACGTCCATCGCGGTGAGATTGTCGTGTTCAACGGCGACGGCACCGGCTTCGAGCGGGCGGAGACCCTGATCGACCCGCCGAGCAACGTTGTCTCCCGTGCCGTGCGCGCGGTTCAGGGTGTGTTCGGCCTCGGTGCCCCCAGCGACAAGGACTTCATCAAACGGGTCATCGGCGTGGCTGGCGACACGGTGGCCTGCTGCGATTCTCAGGGCCGGGTGACGGTTAACGACAAGCCCCTCGATGAGCCGTACGTCTATGAGAACAGCCCGGCTGGCTCCGGGCGCGAGTTCGCCCCGGTGAAGGTGCCTGCCGGCGAGCTGTGGGTCATGGGCGACCATCGCAGTGAGTCCTCGGACTCACGGGTGAACGGGACCATCCCGGAAAGCAAGGTTGTCGGCCGTGCCTTTGTGCGGGTCTGGCCGCTGGGGCGGATGGCGATTTTGTCTCCGCCGAACATCTTTGCCACCGCTACCGGTCTGCCGGCGGCCAGCCTCCCGGTTGCCGGCCTGGCCGCGGCTGGCGTGGTGGCGGTGGGCGGGGTCGCCGTGTCGCATCGGCGATCACCGCTCGGAAGGAGCAGCCCGGGTGGCGACGGTGGATCAGCCCGGCACGGCGATCGCCCCGCGCGGCGGTCGGACCGACCCGCGCGGCGGCGACGGCGTCAGCGTCCAACCCAGCCGCCCACTGCTGTTCGCTCCGGCCAGGGCGACGATCCGGCGTGATGCCGGGCTGTGGGGGTACGAGCGTGCGCTCTGGCGCCGGGGGCTCGCGCCCGTTGCCGGGGTCGACGAGGCCGGGCGGGGCGCGTGCGCTGGTCCTCTTGTCGTCGCGACCGTCGTTCTCCCCGTGGGCGGATCGCGAAGCATCGGCACGTTGGCCGACTCCAAACGCTTGTCCGCCCGTCTGCGCGAGCAGGTGTTCGACGACATCCTTGGTGTCGCCCAGGCGTGGACGACCGTTGTGATCGATGCATCCGAGATCGACCTGCGGGGTGTGCATGTGGCGAACATCACTGGAATGCGTCGCGCGGTGGCTCGGCTGCCCTGGCGTCCCGGGTACGTGCTGACCGATGGGTTTGCGGTGGCGGGCTTGGGAGTCGAGTCCACAGCCGTGCTCAAGGGGGATCAGGTGGTGGCCTGTGTGGCCGCCGCGTCCGTCGTTGCCAAGGTGACCAGAGATCGGATCATGAATGATCTGCACTCTGCGTACCCCGAGTATGATTTTGCGCAACACAAGGGGTATGTCACAGCAGGGCACGCCGCGGCACTGGCCGCTTACGGCCCATGTGATCAGCATCGGATGTCGTATGTCAATGTGGCAGAAGCTCAACGCGAACGACTGTCGCGGCTGGAGGATGTCGTGACACGAACCGGGCTACGCAGCGCGATGGAGAGCGCATGAGCGCCGAAGACCTCGAGAAGTACGAGACCGAGATGGAGCTCCAGCTCTATCGCGAATATCGTGACGTCGTCGGTTTGTTTTCCTATGTCATCGAGACGGACCGTCGTTTCTATCTTGCAAACGACTATCAGATCGACGTCCGTAACAGCGCGGGTGAGGTCTTTTTTGAGCTCACTCTGCGTGATGCATGGGTATGGGACATGTTCCGGCCGGCACGGTTCGTGAAGAACGTGCGTGTGGTGACGTTCAAGGACATCAACGTTGAGGAGCTGACCAAGGCGGAGCTCTGATTTTTGATCATCATCGAATATCGGTGATCTTTATCGTCGATATTCGGTCGCTCTGATGGTCAGCGTGCGCTGGTCGGTAAGAGTGTGTTTGAGATCGGGCTTTCGATCAGTGAGCCGCGTCCAGGCGCCCCTTGGCAAGGCGGAAGGCCGAAGCGATACCGGATGAGGTGTATCGGTTTGGCCGACAACGCAGCCAGGGGGCGCCTGGACGCAGCGAGCCGGAATGACGATCTCAAACGGACGGCGAAAGTGTCAACGGAAGCCTCGTTGGCTCCGCCCAGCCAGCGGTCCTGACCAGTCAGCGGCCCACCTCGCTGAGAGCCTGTTGTGAGGCCTGTCGAGCCGCCCCGGCCTGCATCCAGCCTGCATTGTGTGCCTGCCGTTGCCGGGTGTGTGGATAACCTCAGGTTGTCCACAGAACATCATCATTGTTCGCCAACGCTCGACCCACCGATCACCCTGATCTCCACGGGCGCGTCCGTCGCCTGTGGAGGGGAGTGGGCGATGCGGGTCAAGGATGCGCTCGGGCGGTTCGGTGAGGACACCGCGGTCCGGTATCTGCTGCAAGGCGGAATGGAAATTCTCGACCGCAACTGGCGTTGCGCGGCCGGCGAGATCGATATCGTCGCCCGGGACGGTTTGTGTCTGGTGTTCTGCGAGGTCAAGACCCGTTCCAGTGACCGGTACGGGACACCTGCGCAGGCCGTGGTTGCGGGCAAGGCCGCTCGTATCCGCCGGGTGGCCGCGCAGTGGCTTCATGATCATGAACATGAGCTGGCGGCCCTGCGCTTCGACGTGGTCGAGGTATACCGCCGCCGGGACAGCCCGATTCGGGTGGAACACCTGCGAGGGGCGTTCTGATGGCGCTCGCACGGGCGTTCAGCGTCGCCATCGTGGGGGTGCACGGCCGTCTCGTTGAGGTCGAAGCGGATCTTGCGAACGGGCTGCCGGCCTTCACTCTCGTCGGGCTGCCGGACGCGGCGCTGCACGAGGCCAGGGAACGGATCCGTGCCGCGATCGTCAACTCGGGCCAGGCCTGGCCCAGCCAGCGGATCACGGTTGGGCTGTTTCCGGCGACTCTCCCGAAGTCCGGGAGCGGGTTCGACGTGGCGATGGCCGCCGCGGTTCTCGGCGCGGCGGCCACAATCCCCCCGACATCCCTGCACGGCCGGGTGCTGCTTGGAGAACTGGCGCTGGACGGACGGCTGCGGCCCGTCCGTGGGGTGCTGCCGGCGGTGTTGGCCGCACTCGGCGCAGGTCTCGAACGCGTGGTCGTCCCCGAGGCGAACGGCGCGGAGGCGGCCTTGGTCCCCGGGGCCGTCGTTGAACCGGTGAAGGACCTCGACTGCCTGGTGCGCCTCCTGCGCGGTGAGTTTACGCCGGGTCCACCGCCGATGATCACGATGAATTCGTCGCGGGCCGACGTCGAGGATGTCGGCGATCTTGCCGATGTGGCGGGCCAGTCCCGCGGTCGCCTCGCGGTCGAAGTAGCGGCGGCCGGCGGCCACCATCTGTTCATGCAAGGGCCGCCGGGCAGTGGCAAGACCATGCTGGCGGAGCGGCTGCCGGGGCTGTTGCCCGCGCTTGACACCGAAGCTGCTCTTGAGGTCACCGCGGTGCACTCGGTCGCAGGGCTGTTGCCGGCAGACTGCCCGCTCGTGGTCCGGCCGCCTTTTCGCAGCCCGCACCATTCAGCAACGCCGGGAGCACTCGTCGGTGCCGGTTCGACCGTGCTACGACCGGGGCTGGCCAGCCAGGCGCATCGGGGGGTCCTGTTCCTTGACGAAGCTCCCGAATTTTCTCGCCTCACCCTGGACGCATTGCGCCAGCCGCTGGAAAGCGGGGTGATCGAGCTGGCGCGGGCCCGGATCAGTGCCCGGTTTCCCGCCCGGTTCCTGCTGGTGCTGGCGGCGAACCCGTGCCCCTGCGCGCGTGCGGGCGGTGCTGGGGCCAGGCTGTGTGACTGCCCGAGCCTGGTTCGCAGGCGTTATCTCTCCCGGTTGTCGGGACCGCTGCTCGACCGGGTGGATCTGCAGGTGGAGCTTGCCGCGCCGAGCCGCGCGGAGCTGCGGGCGGACTACAACTACGCGGAGACCTCCGCAGTGGTGGCCAAACGTGTCCAGAGCGCTCGTGATGCCGCTGCCTGCCGGCTGGCTGGGACACCGTGGCGTACCAGCGCTGAAATCCCCGGTCCAGCGCTCCGTCGGCTGTGGCCGCTGCCGACGAGCGCGACCCGGCTGGCGGACCGTGTCTTCGAGTCGGGTCAACTGACCGCCCGGGGTCTTGACCGCGTCCTGCGGATTGCCTGGACGCTCGCGGACCTTGCCGGCGTGGAGTGCCCCGGACCGACGCAGCTCGGGATGGCTCTGGACCTGCGCCTGCCAGGGCGGTCACAGTGACTGTCGACGGTGAGCGGTTGGCGCGGGTCGCTCTGGCACGCGCGGTCGGGTCGGACAAGCCAGAGATCAGCATTGAGGTTGCCCGCCGCGGAGCGGCGTCGGTCTGGGCTGATCTGCGGCTCCGGCATCCCGCTGTCGACCCGGTACGGGACCTGCGCCTGCTGGACAACCTCGGCGGGCGGTTGCTCTGCCCAGGTGACGAGGAGTGGCCGTCCGTGCTGAGCGTGCTCCGCGACATGCGCGCTGCCGATGCCCGCACCGAACCGGGCGAACCGCTTGCCTTGTGGGTGTACGGAAATGGGGACCTTGGCCAACTGTGTGAGCGGGCGGTGGCGGTCGTAGGGGCGCGCGCGGCCACTCCTTATGGCACGACCGTGACCGCCGATCTTGCCTCGGGGCTGTCGGAGCGGGGCTGGACGGTGGTTTCCGGGGCGGCCTTTGGTATTGACGCGGCCGCTCACCGTGGTGCTCTGGCGGCAGGCGGGCCGACGATCGCGGTTCTTGCCGGCGGGGTCGACGTCGCCTATCCACGAGCTCACACGGAGCTGCTGACGCGCATCCGCGACAACGGACTGCTGGTGAGTGAGGCTTCACCGGGTAGCCCTCCCTACCGCGGCCGTTTCCTGACCCGTAACAGGATCATCGCCGCGTTGGCCAGGGGCACGGTTCTGGTTGAGGCGGGTCATCGAAGCGGTGCCCTGAACACGGCCCGACATGCCCGGCGGCTGGGGCGTGTGGTCATGGCTGTTCCAGGACCGGTCACCAGCGCGCTGAGCGTGGGCTGTCATCGTCTGTTACGGACGCACCGTGAGCAGACCGTCTTGGTCACCGATGCCGCGGAGATCTGCGAGGAGATCGGCGCGGTAGGTGAGCTCGCTGGATACCCGCCGGTACCGGTGGGCGTTCGTGATGGTCTTCCCGAGCTGGTCCGGCGTCTGCTCGATGTCATGCCGGCGCGGAGATCGGTGGGTGGGGCGGTGCTTGCCGAGCGGGTGGGTGAGCGGCCGGAAACCGTGCAGGCGCTGATGGGCCCTCTGGTCGTGGAGGGTTTGGTGGAGCAACGAGGTGGTGGGTATCGCCTGACGGCGTTGGGCCGAGCGCCGTCGGCGGCCGGCGTGTTGTCTCCGTCGGACGCCGGGGAAGGAGCATGATCGTATATTCGCCGGAGCTGCCCGTCGTTGCCGCACTCTCCCCATGGACAAGGAAGACTGCACAGCCTGAGACCAGCATGTATCGTAACATGTCGGCGACTCGCAGTCGCAAATGTCGGGGGTAATCCTGTTCAGCACCCGGCAACAAGATCCCGAACAGGCGCGAGATACGTCGGTGCGTTATCCCAGGGGCGGAGCCGTCCGATCGTTCGATATCCCCATGACGCATACGCGGCGCTCGCAGGAGCTGCTTCCGGCTCGGGGCGGACAAGAAGGACCACCCGTTGCTCACCCCGACCGGCAAGAAGCCCGTTATGCGGAATCCGGGCGCCCCAACCCGTCGTGGCCAATTGGTAGCGAACTCGGCTACGTCGTCTGGACCCTCGCAGTACGGCGCTTCGGCGTAAACCTCGGTGTATATCGGTTCGATAAGCTTACGTAGCCGCTGCGGATACTCCTCACCGTCATGGACGGCCAGCGCCCACGGCGTGATCATACTGTCGCACCTGCGAGGGGATACGCGCGGGCCCACTCGACGAACCCCCGAACTGCCGGCCCGGCGTCCCGCTTGGCCAGGGTGTCGACGGCCCGCCCGATGTCGTTGCGGATCCGAGCCGAGTCCACCCCGGCAGTGCGGAGAATCGCCTGACCCATGATCTCCATCGCTTCGTCCAGGTGCCCGGCCACGGCGAGGACACGACCGTGGCTGGCGAGGTAGACGGCATGGTTACGCGCGAATCGGGGATTCACTGCGGCGACTGCTTCCCGGGCTGCCTGTATCGCAGCGTCAAGGTCGCCGAGGATCTCGGCAGCCTTCATCCTGTGACAGGCAAGATCTGCTTCTCCCCAGAACTCCAGCCAATACGGATCCACATCCATCGCCTGCGCCGTAACCATCGAGAGTATGAATCGTCTCCCGATCGGCGACTACGACCCAACATGGGTCCCTATCCGTATCGCCCGCTTTGGCCCAGCGCTCAACGACTACCGCGCATCCGATGGGGTGTTGGACGAGCGCTACTGGCAAGCCGCAAACGCCGCGCGTGTCGCATGGACTGCGGCGCGTCTTCGCCCCGACCCGGTGGCGATCGCCCTGGCCCGCCTTGGTGCTGCATGGGGCAGCGCGATCGCCCCGGCCACGATCGGTGGACGCCCGGTGTTCGGCGGCACCCTCCGAGAGATCAACGCCGGGGCGCTCGTGCATTTCGACGAGGTAGTTCGCGAGTACCCCGACGGACTGTTCGACCAACAGGTGATCGCGCAATTGGCGTTCAACCTGTGGGTTGCCGGACCTGACTTCGGCGGGGAGGCCACAATCTGGCGTCGCCGCTGGCAACCCGAGGACGAGACCCACCGCACTGACTACGGCTATATACCCGCGATCGTCCAGGGATGCCAACAGGTGAGCCTCTGCTCATCGGCGGGTGACGCGCTGCTGTTCAACGCGGCAAACCTACACGCGGTAGCCGCGAACCCGGTTCAGCGACGGGTAGCGTTTGCGTTCTTCCTTGGACTGACTGTGACCGGAACTCTCGTCTTCTGGTCCTGACGGCATAATTGGAGCCCGTACCGTGATCACTCCTACCTACGGCGACGTCAAGACAGCCTGCGATCGCATCGCCGGGGATGTCCGTGCTGTCACCGTCACCCGCGCCGACCCGGGGACGGTTGGCGACGCTGATCTCTGGCTCGTCCTGGAGTTCATGCAATACACCGGATCGTTCAAGGCTCGTGGGGCTGCGAACTTCGTCGCCGCGCATCTGGAGGCCGGCACGATGCCCGGCTCCGGGGTAGTCATCGCCTCGGGCGGTAACGCCGGGCTCGCCTGCGCCTGGGCCGCACAGCGCCATGGCGTGACCGCCACGGTTTTCCTACCCGAGACCGCCCCGCCCGTGAAAGTCGCCAAGCTCCGTGCCTACGACGCCGACGTTTGTCAGGTCGGAGATGAGTACGCAGACGCCTTGGCCGCTGCCCACAGCCATGCCGCCGCTACCGGGGCGATCGAGTCCCACGCTTATGACAATCCCCTGGTAGCGGCGGGAGCCGGCACGCTCCTACCGGAAATCCTGACAGCGATGCCCGACGGGCTGGACACGATCGTGGTCGCGGTTGGCGGTGGCGGCCTGTTCACCGGCGTCACCGTGGCAGCCGACCACTACGGGATCCGCGTCGTCGCCGTCGAACCGATGAACTGCCGGGCGCTGAACGCCGCAATCGAATCCGGGCACCTTGTCGACGTGCCCGTCGACTCGATCGCTGCCGATGCTCTCGGGGCGCGACGCACATCAGCCATGGCGCTGGAGTGGGCAGGACGTGCCGCAGTCCACTCGGTTCTTGTCCCGGATGAGGCCATCATCCGGGCCCGCCACGCCCTGTGGAACCACCGCCGACTCGTCGTGGAACACGGTGCCGCAACCGCTCTCGCCGCTCTATTGGACGGCGCATACATACCGAAAGCCGGCGAGAAGATTGCCGTGGTGCTATGCGGCGCGAATACCGACCCGACCGATCTCGTCTCTTCCCAAGGTTGTTAGCGTATCACTAAAGCCTATGGAGATCGGCGCGGTAGGTGAGCTCGCTGGATACCCGCCGGTACCGGTGGGTGGGGCGGTGCTTGCCGAGCGGGTGGGTGAGCGGCCGGAAACCGTGCAGGCGCTGATGGGCCCTCTGGTCGTGGAGGGTTTGGTGGAGCAACGAGGTGGTGGGTATCGCCTGACGGCGTTGGGCCGAGCGCCGTCGGCGGCAGGCGTGCTGTCTCCGTCGGGCGCCGGGGAAGGAGCATGATCGTATATTCGCCGGGGCTGCCCGTCGATGTTGACGCGGCGGCTGTGACAGGGCACGGTCAGGTAGGTGGATAGTCGGTTATATGGTAGATGATATTGCTATCCGTGATGATGGAGCTACCTGGGATGCCGCGATCGGCGCATACCTGAGGTACCTGTCGACCGAGCGGAACCGGTCGGTCGAGACCGTCCGCGCCTACACAGCCGATCTCCGTAATCTGTGCGACTTCGCTTGTGGCGCGGGCTGCCGTGAACTGGCGGATCTTGACCTCGGCGTGCTGCGCGGCTGGCTCACGGCCATGCGCGCCGCCGGTGCCGCCACCGCCACCGTAGCCAGGCGAGTGTCGGTCGCCCGTGGCTTCAGCGCATTCGCGGTAAGGCGCGGCTGGCTGCCTGTGGACGTCGCCGATCGGCTTGTGAGCCCTCGGCGATCGACGGCACTGCCAACCGTGCTGACGGCCATCCAGGCATGGGAGATGCTGGTGGCGGACCCACAGGTGGTATCAACCGGACCTCGCCAGGATGCGCTCGACGCGCGGGACAGCACGGTTGTCGAACTGCTGTATGCGACCGCCACCCGTGTCGGTGAACTGTGCGGTCTCGATCTTGATGATGTTGATGACGAACGGCGACTCGTGCGGGTGGTGGGCAAGGGCGGGCGTGAGCGGGCGGTGCCTTTCGGTGCGCCCGCGCGGCGTGCGCTGCGAGCATGGCTCGACATCGGCCGGCCGGTACTCGCGGTGCCCGGTAGCGGCCGGGCGCTGTTCCTCGGCGCACGCGGTCGCCGGCTGGGCCCGCGAACGGTCCGGCGTATCCTGAGCGCTCGGGCTGCGGCTCACAGCGCCCGGCCGGTGACCCCCCATGGCCTTCGGCACTCCGCCGCCACCCATCTGCTGGAGGGCGGTGCCGATCTGCGCTCAGTGCAGGAGCTGTTGGGGCACGCGAGTCCCGCGACCACGCAGATCTACACCCATGTGACGCCGGAGCGGCTTCGCGCGGCGTTTGAACAGGGACACCCGCGGGCCTGATGGCGGCAACCGGGGTCGGTAGGTGGGTTCAACCGACCGGTAGCAGCCTGGGATGACGACGCGGCAGCAGGCTGAGTGGATTGCGGTAGAGCGACCCATCGAGCAGGCCCCAGTGCAGACAGGCGTCGGCGGGACAACCGGGATGTCCCCCGGCGAGCTGGCCGATGATCTCTCCGGAGGCCACCGGCCGGCCTGCGGGGACAACCGGGGTGACTGGCTCGTAGGTCGTTCGCAGTGACCCGTGATTGATCGTGATAACACCGCGTCCGGCAATCATGCCAGCGAACGAAACGGTTCCCGAAGCTGCGGCGCGCACCTGCGCACCTACTGTGCTCACCAGGTCGACACCGCGATGGCCCGGACCGTAGGGCGTGACAGGCGGTTCGAAGCCCCGGCCAATGATCAGAGGGCCGTCCAGCGGCGTACGCCAGTGTGATGTCGGCAGGCCCCGCACAGCGGGTGTCGGTGATATCGGGCCCGCACCGGTGGTGGTCACGTTAGATGGTGATGGTGATGGTGGGGACAGTGCCGGTGGGGACGGTGAGGTTGCCGCCAGAGCACGGAAATCAGCTGCCGCATGCGGCCATTTGGTGACAGCGAAGGCGGCCAGCACGGCCACGACGAGGATGAGAGCTCGATAGCGGGACGGCGGGATCATGGCGTTCCTTGTGGTCTGTGGTCTGTGGTCTGTGGTCTGTGGGCGTCGGTGCGGGCGCGGTTGCCCTGGCTGCCACGCTGCCCGCGCCGGAGCCTCCGGTCACGCCTGGGATGACGCCTGTGGACAACCCGCCGAGGAGCGCGGTGCGGGTGGGCGTAGGATCGAAGGCACGGCTCGTGCCGTCGAGCTGAATCCGCGCGCCCTTTCTCTGCCCGCCTTCCCGGCGTGGCGGGGAAGGCTTCCTCGGTCCGCCGTTCCCGCGGTGGTAGGGGCCAGCAGGGCGTCAGGGGCCCCGGTCGCCGGTCGGGGCCTGCAACCGAGGTGCGCCGGTCCGCCTGGCGCAGGAAGGGAGCGACTAGCCATGGCTGTCGTCACCATGAAGCAGTTGCTTGAAAGCGGCGTCCACTTCGGGCACCAGACAAAGCGCTGGAATCCGAAGATGAAGCGCTTTATCTTCACCGAACGCAATGGCATCTACATTATCGATCTGCAGCAGACGCTGTCCTACATCGACCGCGCCTATGATTTCGTGAAGGAGACCGTCGCCCACGGCGGTACGGTCCTGTTCATCGGCACCAAGAAGCAGGCCCAGGAAGCCATCGAAGAGCAGGCACAGCGGGTCGGTATGCCTTATGTCAAAGAGCGCTGGCTCGGTGGGATGCTGACAAACTTCTCGACGGTCTACAAGCGCCTCCAGCGGCTGAAGGAGCTCGAGGAAATCGAGCTGACCGGCGGCACAGAGGTCCGGACGAAGAAGGAACAGCTTGTTCTTTCCCGTGAGAAGGCCAAGCTCGAGCGCACTCTCGGTGGTATACGCGATATGGCCCGTGTGCCGAGCGCGGTCTGGGTTGTCGATACGAAGAAGGAGCACATCGCCGTCGGCGAAGCGCGCAAACTGGGGATTCCGGTGGTGGCGATTCTGGACACCAACTGTGATCCAGATGAGGTCGACTACCCGATTCCCGGTAATGACGACGCCATCCGCAGCGCGACCCTGCTCACTCGGGTGGTGGCCGATGCGGTGGCGGACGGGCTGCGCTCCCGCGCGGGCGGATCGACGTTGATGGACGACAAGCCCGACGTGCCCGCCGGGGGAGAGCCGCTGACCGCCTGGGAGGAAGAACTTCTGCGTGGCCGGGATGCGGCGGCCGGGCCTGCGGCGGCGACCGCATCCACCGAATCCGCAACGGTTGAACCAGAGTCCGAGCGGAAGGCCGACCACGAGCGCAACGGAGCGGGCCAGATCGATTCCGACACCGTCACCGCGGTGGGTGCTGCCGCGGTCCGGGTCTGAAAAGATCCAAAAAGATACCCTTCCGTGTTCGGCGCCTTCGGCTTAGTGGTCGGCAATAGGGG
>NZ_CAKJTM010000052.1:32222-38085 GCF_917627345.1 Protofrankia sp. CiP3
CCGGTCGCTCGTAGGGCGTGTCTGATGGATCGTCGATCGCTTCAGCCCTCGCCCGAACGCTTCGCGTCCGTGCGGGTCCCTGCACTCGATGCCCAGCGGGTGTCCTGGCGCATCGCTGCCCGTACGGTCGCTTTGCGTGCCGCACAGGGGCTCCGGCCCGTCGGTCCGGACAGAACACCGCTGTCCGGACCTCCGCCGCCGCGCGGGTCGCTGCCTGGATCATTGCCCACATTGACCACCACGCACATTGACCACCATCCATCAGACACGCCCCAGCGGACCGATGGTTTTTGAGAAGTGATCGCGAAACGGGGCCGGCGCGCCGGCGATGACGGCCCCGCGAATACGCCAGCCCGTATGCCCCAGCAGCGTCCCCCAGCCACCAACAGCCACCAGTAGCCAGACGGAACGAGAAGAGCACCATGGCAGAGATCACAGCCGCTGACATCCGCAAGCTCCGGGAACTGACCGGCGCTGGCATGAGCGACGTCAAGAAAGCGCTTGTCGAGAACGACGGCGACTTTGAGAAGGCCAAGTCGTGGCTGCGAGAGAAGGGCCTGGCACAGGTTGCCAAACGGGCCGGGCGCAGTGCGTCGAACGGTCTGGTCGACTCCTATCTGCACAAGACCGACCCGCAGCTGCCGCCTACCATCGGTGTTCTGCTGGAACTGAGGTGCGAGACCGACTTCGTTGCCAAGACCGATCAGTTCAAGCAGCTCGGGCGTGACATCGCGCAGCACATCGCGGCGGCCGACCCGCTCTACGTGACCGCGGAACAGATCCCGAACGAGGTCATCGAGCAGGAAAAGAAGATCTACGAGGCCGCCGCGCGCGAGGAGGGTAAACCCGAGCCAGCCCTCCCGAAGATTGTCGAAGGCAAACTGAACGGTTACGTGAAGTCGGTGGTCCTGCTTGAGCAGCCCTGGGTCCGGGATGCTAAGATCACCATCCGCGCGCTGCTCGAACAGGCTGGCTCAGCTCTTGGTGAAAAGATCGAAATTGGTCGTTTCGCCCGTTTTAACGTCAAGCAGAGCTGACCGTACTTCCCGCCGCGTGTAGTCGAACGGGCCGGATACGCGGCCTGAGATGTTCTCGCGTGCGGAGGTGAGGCAGACTGGCCGGCAGTGCACATCCACCGGCCGATGATCGTGGCTGACGGCGAGGGGGCCGATCGTGACCGATAACGCCAGCAGGGATGCAGACGCTCCAGCCGGTCGTGAGTTGGCGGCGGTGCGCTGGCATCGTGTGCTGCTGAAGCTGTCCGGTGAGGCGTTTGCCGGGGGCGAGCCCCTCGGCATCGATCCGGACACGGTGGCCACCATCGCACGCCAGATCGCGGAGGCGAGCCGGACAGGCATCGAGGTCGCGGTCGTCGTCGGTGGTGGCAACATGTTCCGTGGCCAACGTCTTGCCGAGCGTGGCGTCGACCGTGCCAGGGCCGACTACATGGGGATGCTCGCCACCGTGATCAACTGTCTTGCCCTGCAGGATGTCCTGGAGCGTCAGGGAGTCGTGACGCGGGTGCAGACGGCAATCGCCATGGGTCAGGTCGCCGAGCCTTACCTGCCTCTGCGGGCCATCCGGCACCTGGAGAAGGGCCGTGTCGTCATCTTCGGGGCGGGGCTGGGCGCGCCGTTCTTCTCCACGGATACCACCGCCGCGCAACGGGCTCTGGAGATCAAAGCACAGGCTGTCCTCAAGGCGACCAAGGTCGACGGCGTCTACGACGCGGATCCCACGACGAACCCCCACGCGGTTCGGTTTGATTCGCTCGTCTACGGCGAGGTGCTGGCTCGCGGGCTGAAGGTCATGGACGCCACGGCCATCAGCCTGTGCATGGACAATCGACTGCCGATCATGGTTTTCGACCTGCTGACGGAGGGGAACATCCTGCGGGCCGTCCGCGGTGAGAAGATCGGCACTCTGGTCAGTGTGGACGAGGGCGGAACGGAAGGATGACGGTGATCGACGACGTGCTCCTCGAGGCCGAGGAGAAAATGGAGAAGGCGGTCCTGGTCGCGAAGGACGACTTCGCCAACATCCGGACGGGGCGGATCACTCCTTCGGTGTTCTCGAAGGTTCTCGTCGACTACTACGGCGCGCCGACGCCCGTGAGCCAGCTGGCCTCCTTCCACATACCAGAGCCGAGAATGGTGATCATTACGCCGTACGACAAGGGGTCGCTGGCAGCTGTCGAGAAAGCGGTCCGCGACTCCGACCTCGGGGTGAACCCGAGCAACGACGGGACGATCATCCGTTGCGTCTTTCCCGAGCTCTCCGAGCAGCGTCGGCGGGACCTCGCCAAGGTCGCGCGCACCAAGGCGGAGGATGCGAAGATCAGCATTCGTAACGTCCGCCGGCATGCCAAGGAGGCGATTGATCGTATCGTCCGCGACGGCGACGCGGGTGAGGACGAGGGCCGGCGCGCGGAGAAGGACTTGGACGAGGCAACGCATCGCTATGTCAGTCAGGTGGACGAGCTGCTGCGACACAAGGAGTCGGAGCTGTTGGCGGTCTGATCGACATCGGCAGGCACTCTCCGTTGTCCGTTGCCGTGAGTCGAACAAGTTCCAGGGCGATATCGCCAGCACTCATGTGGCCGGGGACCCGGTGACGGGCGTCGAGCATGCGACCCGTGAGCCCGAGACGCGTCGGGTACGAGCGGGGCGGGACCTTCCCGCGGCGATCGTGGTCGGCGTCATCCTGGCATTGATCATTATTGTGCCTCTGTTCACGTTGCGCCCGTTATGGATCGCCGTCATCTGCGCGGCTGTCGCGGCTGGCATGTTTGAGCTGGTCAGGGCGTTCCGGCTGAGCGGGCGGACGATTGCCTTGCCGCCGCTCGCGGTGGGAACGGCGGCCATGCCGGTGGTGGCTTACCTCACTGGTACATCCGGCCTGGTGCTGGCCCTGGCAATAACGATCTTTGTGGCGACCGCCTGGCGGCTCGCGTATTCCGGCGATCATCTGTTCGCGGACGTCGCGGCTGCTGTCTTCTGCGCGGCATACGTAGGTCTTCCAGCCGGTTTCGCGGCCCTGCTGACCAGCCCACCGGACGGGCCCCGGCGGATGGTCGCGTTTCTGGCGACCGCTGCCGCCAGCGACATCGGCGGCTACACCGCCGGCGTGCTTTCGGGCGGGCGGCACAAGCTCGCTCCGACGGTGTCCCCGGGTAAATCCTGGGAGGGTTTTGCCGGTTCCGTCGTCGTCTGTGTGCTTGTCGCCGCTGTCTCGATGGCCTGGCCGCTGCACGCGGCGCTCTGGCAGGGGGTGGTGCTCGGTATCGCGATCGCCTGTACGGCGACCATCGGTGACCTAGGTGAGTCGTTGCTCAAAAGGGACATCGGTATCAAGGACATGGGTTCGCTGCTGCCCGGCCACGGCGGAATCATGGACCGGCTGGACTCGGTGCTGTGCGCGGCACCCGTTGCCTGGCTGCTGATCAGTGCCTTCGCGCCGCGCCCGTGACCTGGCAGACTGGACAGGCCATGACCGCTTCCCCCACCGCCTCGGCAGCGCTGCCGCTGGTCCGCTCCGCGCGGGCGCGGCCGCCCCGCCATCTCGCCGACCTCACCGCCGAACAGCGGCGTGAGCTGGCCGTCTCCCTGGGCGAGCCGGCCTTCCGGGCAGACCAGATCTCCCGCCACTACTTCGCCAGACAGCTGTGCGCCGACGATGCGGAGGCGATGACGGATCTTCCGGCGGCGTCCCGCGCCGCGCTTGTCGAGGCACTGCTGCCGACGCTGCTGACGCCGGTGAACGTCACCACCTGCGATGCTGGAGACACCCGTAAGACACTGTGGCGTGCCTTTGACGGTGTACTGATCGAATCAGTTCTGATGCGCTATCCCGGCCGCAGCACGGTCTGCGTGTCCAGCCAGGCCGGGTGCGGAATGGGCTGTCCGTTCTGCGCGACCGGCCAGGGCGGGCTCATGCGTAACCTGTCCACGGCCGAGATCGTGGAGCAGGTGGTCGCGGCGGGACGGACGCTCGTCCGCGGAGAGCTTGCCGGTGATCCGGCCCGGCTGTCGAATGTCGTGTTCATGGGCATGGGAGAGCCGTTGGCCAACTATGCCACTGTGATCGCCGCGTTGCGGATCCTCAGCGACCCGGCACCGGCGGGCCTGGGCCTGTCGGCTCGGTCCATCACGGTGAGCACGGTCGGACTTGTGCCGGCGATCCGCCGCCTGGCCACGACGGGCCTGCCGGTGACGCTGGCGGTCTCCCTGCACGCTCCTGACGACGAGTTGCGTGATCGCCTTGTTCCGGTGAACAGGCGCTGGCCGGTGGCGGAGGTACTTGCCGCGGCCTGGGGGTACGCCGAGGCGACCGGGCGCCGGGTAAGCATCGAGTACGCACTGATCGATGGTGTCAACGACCAGCCGGAACGCGCCGATGCCCTGGCCGGGCTCCTCGCCGGCAGGCTCGTGCACGTCAACCTGATCCCCCTCAACCCAACCCGCGCGGTGTCCTGGCAGGCCAGCGAACAGCGTCGCGAGCGGGAGTTCGTCCGTCGGCTACGCCAGCGGGGCATCGCCGCGACTGTACGCGATACCAGAGGGCGCGACATCGCGGCGGCGTGTGGACAGCTGGCGGCTGGCGAGCCGGACCGGAGCGACAGTGCCACCGGGTGACCGTCGCTCGTCCCGCCGATCTGCCTCCCGGAGTAACCGTAACCCGCGCTGGGTTTCGATGACCGGCGCGGCCGGGGCCATTCTGATCGTCATTGGCCTGGTCCTCTATTTCAGCGGTGACGGTGGCTCGCGGACCCGGGTGGGGCAGGCCGGCACGGGCATGTCCAACGGGGGCACCGCCGCGGGCAGCGCCGGCACTGCCCTGGGGACCTCCGGCGCCGCCGGGTCACCCCACGCTGTGCCGGCATCGCCAACCGTTGTGAGCGGATGTGTGACCGGCAGGACCATCGCGGCCGGATCGAGTCAGCAGCCGGTCCGGGTCGGGGCAGACACCCGGACGTATCAGCTGGCGGTGCCTGCCACCGATGCCCGCACCAAGGCGCTGCCGCTCGTCCTCGCCTTCCACGCCTTCGGTGAGGATGCGTCCGCGCTGGAGCGCTATGCCCACCTGGCGCAGATCGGTAACGCGGAAGGTTATGTGGTTGTCGCCCCGCAGGGTGTCAACGATCGGTGGAACTTCGTGCGCAGGGCCACCATCGGGCCGGACGACGTGGCATTCGTGTCCGCGATCGTCAATGATCTGACCGCCCGGATGTGCCTGGACAGCCACAAAGTGTTCGCCACCGGTTTTGCCGATGGCGCCGACATGGCGGTTACGGCCGCCTGTGCCCTGCCGGGGACCTTCGCCGCGATTGTGCCGGTTGCCTTCGCCATCATGCCCACCAGCTGTCCCGCGCCCGGCTCGAGCCTGCTGGCGATCAATGGCACCAGCGACCCGGTGACACCGCTGGAAGGCGGGGGAGCGGATCGTCCCGCCCCCTTCGATGGCACCCAGGCGCAGCCGATGCAGGCCCGTCTTGATCATTATGCCGGGTTCGTCGGCTGCGGGCCGGCGAACACATGGACGCGCGACACCACCGCGCTTCGGCGGCTGGTGTTCACCGCCTGTCCCGCCGGCCGTGACGTGGGTCTGCTGGCGGCCGTGGGCGGCGGCCACATGTGGCCCGACCCGGATGCCGACCCGCCTAAGGGCGCGACGCGGTCGCAGTTCAGCGCCACCGAGGTCGCTCTGGCCTTCTTCCGCGGGCATGCGACGCCCACGCCGGCCACCCATGCGCCGGCCACCCAGGCACCGGGCAGCACCGGCGCGCCCTCCAGCGCTACCGAAGCATCTCGCCAATAGTCCCTCCGCGAGTTCAACGGATACAGGGCCGCTTAGGACTCGCGCA
>NZ_CAKJTM010000053.1:0-13203 GCF_917627345.1 Protofrankia sp. CiP3
GCACCGGTCCACGTGCTGCCGGTCAACGTCGCGCCGGTCAGCGTGGGGCGTACGAGCAGCGTCCCGGTGAGGTCGGCGTCGGTGAGGTCAGCGCCGGTGAGGTCAGTGTCGTAAAGCTGCAGGCCGCTGAGGTTCGCGCGGCGTAGGTTCGCGAACCGCAGGTTGCGGCCAGTCAGGTCCTGACCACGTAGGTCCTGGCCGGCGAGACGGACACCTTCGATGGTCAGTTTCATGGTGCGGGCGAGGCGTAGCGCGTTGCCACGGGCCGCCGCGGTCGCGTTGCTGTGCTCGGCGAGAGCGGAGCGGGCCCACTGCTCCAGCTTGGCGCGCTGAGCGATGCCGTACAGGAAGTCGACCATCAGGTCGGACATCTCCCGGCCGGCCAGCAGCCCAGGGCGGGGCGGTTCGTCGGCGTCGGTGAGCTGGGCGGCGGCTTGGGCGGCGACGAGGTACTCCATGACGGAGCGGTGCACGAAGCTGAACCGGGCGTCGTCGGTGCGCACGAGCAGGCTGCCCGAGCCGACCATGAACGTGGCCTGTCCGGCGTCGAGCTTGGCCGGCCCGAGGTCGGTGAGAGTCGTCCGCACAGTCTGCGACAGGCCGTCCAGGTCGGTGCTGTCCTGCTCGTTGTCCCAGAGAGCGACGGCGAGCGCGTCCACAGCCTGGCGGAGCTGGTTGACGGTGAGGGTCTGGTAGGCGCCGCGGGTCGGCTGGCGGCGGGCCACCTCATGGTCAAGCCACCGTGCCAGCAGCTTGGCGTACAGGTCGGCCGAGGTGATGGTGCCGTCCGCCGCTCGGACGGCCAGCAGCTCCTGTTCGTCGAGGTCGGCGATGAAACTGAGCATGCGGGGATTCGCCGACAGGCCCAGCAGATCGTGGATCGACCGGATCAGCCCGAACCGAACCTCGGCCCGCCGCGCAGCCTCCACCGAAACCGCGTCGTCGCCGTGGGTGAATTTTCCGGCCACGGCCTCGGCTGCGACCTGCCGGTGAAAGAGGCGAACGAGGAACTCCCGCATCTGTTCTTCGTCGAAGTTGACCAGGTGTACTTCGCGGCTGGCCGCGGCCAGCCGCACCTGGTCACCGAGCTCGGTGCGGTGCTGGTCGTCGGTCAGGAAATGCTGGCTGCGGCTGGTCAGCACGACCTTGGCCCTGCCTGTCACCGCCGCCAGGATGGTCCGCAAATGCTCGGCGGCTCGGTCATAGGTCACCCGCAGCGCCAGCTCGTCGAACCCGTCGAACAGCAACGCGACCTTGCCCTGCTCCACCATCCGCCGCACGGCCCGCACGTCCACGCCGTGCTCGCCGAGTTTGGTCAGGTGCAGCGCGAGCAGCTCGTCAACCGAGTGCGTCTTCTCCAACGCCCGCAACTCGACGAGCAAGGGGGCGACCTGGGCTACCTCGTCAGGCAGCCGGCGCGTCAGCTCCCGCAGCAGAAAACTCTTCCCGTGCCCGAAGTCGCCCAGGATCAGCAGGAACCGGGCCTCCTCCACATCCAGCCAGTCACACATCGCCGCGAATACGTCCCGCTGCACCGCCAGCTCGCCGTCGTGACCAACGGCACGGCCTACAGCGTCCTGGGCCACGATGAACCGCTGCGGCACATACAGACCTGGTGGGTACACCGCATCGTCGGCGAGACGTTCCTGTTGGCGGGCCAGATAGCGCCGTGGATCCCACCGGCCCTCGAACTCGGCCAGGCTGAACAGCCGGACCCGCCGTCGCCGTGCTTGGCGCAGGACCTCCTCCCCTGGCGGCTCACCCAGGTAGACCAGCTCCGAGTCCGGCCACGGCTCCAGCGGTAAGTACGTCTCCTGTACGACCGTGTTGTAGAACGCCTCGACCGCCCCCGCGTCCGGCGCGTTGACACTGATCCCAACAGGCCACCGCCGCCGTTCCCCATCACGTTCCCCAGATACATCCACATAGGGAAACGGCCCCTCCCGGTGGCTCCCGTGGACCGCAGCTTCGGGGTGCCGCTCCCTACATGCCTCCTGGACCAGACCAAGCAGCCTGAGCCTCAGCTCCCCGTTGTCCGGCCCCGGAAAACGCGGCGGCTGCCCACGATCACCGGTTCCCGGATACACCGGAGCTGCCGTGGACAGCGCAGCCTCGCCACTCGCGGCTGCCATCAACCCGCCGACCAGCGCACGGCAAGCGTCGGCCTCCGAACGGTCGACAAGACTGATCCGCCCGATCTCCCGCAACAGCGGCGGAGCCTCGCATGGCGCCACCCGCACCGGAAGCAGCAGCTTCCTCCCAGCAACCGCATCCGCCAGCGCCACGTTCAGCTCCGCCTCACACCACTTCGAATCCAGATAGGCAGGAGAAAGAATCACCATGACGCAGGACGCTGCCATCAGCTCCGCACGGATCCAGCCGACGAAATTCCCGCCAGGAACCGAGTGCCAGGCCTGCAGCCGAGGCTGATAGCCCGCCTCCCGCAGCTGCCAGGCAACCCACACCGCCCAAGGCTCGTCCGCTTCCGCGTAACTGAGAAAGACCGTCCGCCCGTCACCCACCACGCGCGGAGCCCCACCAAACGCCCCCGAAGTCACCTAACCAGGATGACACCCCAAGGCAACGGAACGCTGCCCCCTGGCCCCCAACGACGCGCACCCGAATTCAGGCATCCCGGCCCACAACGGGCTCAGCTCAGGGCCGAGGGGGCTGCCACCGGCTCGCCGGACGCAGCAGGTCGGCTGATCGCAGCAGTACTTCGGCGAGGGCGCGAGCCTCTTCAGGTGTCAGGTACGCGGCGGACATCGTGTCGAGCATGGGCGTGTCCAGCCGCAGCAGGACCACCGCGGCCTGCCCCGAGGATGCGGGTGGTTCCGGCCGGACGGTGATCTCAGCCTGGCCGATCCGGGTAGTGAGGACGCCATCATGTGGATCGTGGTGCACCAGGGCCATGGTCATCCACTCCTCCCGAACCGAGTTGGTCTTGGCCGACGCACTTGTTGGACTCCCGTTGGCCGGTCGGGGTTGTCCTGGCCCGGCGTCCAGAACGCGACCGGTCCAGCGGCATCCTCGCGATCTCGTTGGACTCCCGCTGTCGTTCCGGTGACATCCGGCAACACTGTGGTCCCGATAGTGACGATACGGACACGCAGTTGAATGTCGGCGAAGGAAGTTCTGATTTTTTGTGCCACCGGTAGTTCGACTGTCAAGCAACGGTTCGCAAAAGGATGGCTGCGATGTCAACGATGTCCGAACGGCCCGCCGTCGACGTTCTCGGGAATCATCAGAATGATCTGAATAATTCATGTCACCCCGCTCTGCTGCGCGGCCTGACCAGGCCACGGATGGCGACGCGACAGCCGGCAGTGCCGCGGTCTGGGCATGCGGGTGCCCAGGCCGCCCTCGGACGGCGGGAGCTCCTCCGGCTGGCCGGCATATTGACGGGCGGCGGCGTCCTGCTGGCCGCGTGCGGATCGCAACAGGTGGCTCCGCCACCGGCGCCGACGGGGCCGAGCCCCCTGCCCGAACGCTCCGTCGCCGACTACTGGGCTGGCCGGAGCAGGGCGGGCCATCTGGACTTCGCGAACTGGCCGCTGTATATCGACACATTCCCCGGCCAGAAGAACGGTCACCCGACGCTCGATCTGTTCACCCGGACAACCGGAATCACGGTTTCCTACCGTGAGGTCATCGACAACGACGAGTCGTTCTACGCGGGCATCCGGTCGTTACTCGAGGCGGGGCGCCCGATCGGCCACGATCTGATGGTCATCACCAACGGCCAGGTGCTCGCGGAGCTCATCCGGCTGAACTACCTGGCGCCGCTGGACAGGAACCGGCTGCCCACCTTCTACGCCAACGCCGACGAGACCGTCGTGAGCCCGTCCTATGACCGGGACAACAAGTTCACGGTTGCCTGGCAGTCGGGAATCACGGGGATCGCCTACGACCCGAACCGCACCGGCCGGGAGATCAGGAGTTTCAACGATCTGTTCGACCCGGCCTTTGCGGGCCGGGTCGGGATGTTCGGAGATGTTCGGGATCTCCCGAACTTCACCCTGGTGGGGCTGGGCATCATGCCGGAAGCCTCCACTCCGGCGGACTGGCGCAAAGCCGCCGACACCCTGCGCAGACAGCGTGCCGATCATATCGTTCGCAACTACTACCAGCAGGACTACATCGAGCCACTCAAGAAAGGGGAGGTGTGGTTGTCCATGGCATGGTCGGGTGATATTTTCCAGGCCAATTCCGAAGGGGCGGACCTGCGGTTCGTCGTTCCGGAGGAGGGCGGGATTCTGTGGACGGACAGCATGTGCATCCCGGTCACCGCGCCCCATCCGGTGGATGCGATCACTTTTATGGACTTCGCCTACCAGCCTGACGTCGCCGCGAAGCTCGCCGAGGGGATCAACTACATCACGCCCGTCCCCTTCGCGCGTGACCGGATCCTGCGAGACGCGGTCGCGGCCATCGGCGACCAGCGGACCCAGCTGACCACCACGGCCGACAGCTCGCTGGTTTTTCCCACGCGTTCAGACCTTGCCCGGCTGCGCCGTTACCGCGTTCTGGACAGGGCCGAGGCCGCTGAGTGGAATGCGCTGTTCCAGCCGATCTACCAAACCTGACCAGCCGCCGGCCACTCAACGCTGTGCGGGCTCACTGGCCCGACAGGGCCGCGGCGAGGGCGGCCGAGAGCAGGTCCACGTCGGCGAGGTCGATGACCAGCGGGGGGCAGAAGGCCAGTGTGGAGGTGCCGAGCGGCCGGACGATGACACCATGGGCGAGCATCCGGTCGCGGATCTCGGTGGCGGTCGGGCCGTCGGGCAGGTCCACCGCCCACATCGCGCCGTGGCCGCGGACATCACTGAGACCGTGCGTGCTCGCTACCGCCCGCAGCCCGGCCTCGAGGCGCTCGCCGATCACGGATGCCCGGCCTGGCAGATCCTCGGTCTCGAGGACGGCGATGTTGGCCAGCGCGGCGGCGCACGCCGCCGGATGCCCGGAATAGGTGCCGCCGTGGCGCAGTATCACGTCCGGGCGGCGCAGCGGCTCGTGCGCCGCGGGGCCGATGAGTACGCCACCAAGGGGCTGGTAGCCGCTGGTCGCGGCCTTCGCGAACGTGACGAGGTCAGGCCGGACGCCGAAGTGCTGAGCACCGAACCAGCCGCCCAGCCGGCCGAAACCAGTGATCACTTCATCCATGATCAGGAAGGCGCCATGGGCGTCGCAGAGGTCCCGCAGGCCGGTGAGGTAGCCGGGGCGGGGCGGATACACGCCGCCGGCCCCGATCACGGGCTCGGCGATGACCGCGGCTACCCGGCCGGGCTTGCTCGCCATGACGTCGGCCACCGCGTCGAGGTCATCCTTGCCCACGTGGACGATGTCGCCGACACCGGGACCGAAGCCGGCCTGGTTCGCGGGAAGCCCGGTCAGGCTCATGCCGCCGTAGGTCACGCCGTGGTAGCTCGGCGATCGGCTGATGATGATCGTTCGTTCCGGCTCGCCGGTGACGGCGTGCGCCAGGCGGGCGATCTTCATGGCGGTGTCCACCGCTTCCGATCCGCCACAGGTCAGGAACACCCGGGCAGCGGGCATGGGCGCCAGCTCGGCGAGCCGCGCGGCGAGCGCCTCCGCCGGCGGGTTGCTGAAGCGTTCGAACAGGTGGAAGGCGTCCAGTGCGCGCAGCTGTGCCGTCACCGCTTCGATGATCTCTGTGCGGCCGTGCCCGGCCGCGCAGTACCACAGGCCCGCCAGAGCATCGACGTAGCGCCGGCCGGAGTCGTCCACGACGTGCGCGCCCTCGCCGGAAACGATCCGGATGAACGAGTCCTGGGCTGCCGCCGGGCGGGCAAACGGGTGCAGGAGCGGGTACGGCGCCGTGGTCCGATCGGTACCGGCGGCGGAGCCACCGGTCCTTGACGGCGTGATGTGCACGGTGATCGGGCTCCTTTCCTGGATGGTCCACGCTATGCGGTATCTGTCCCCGCGGCGCGTCCATCCCCGCGCTGAGCCGTGTCCGTGCGTAACCGTTCGGATCAGCGCGCGCCCCAGGTGTAGGTCTGCTTCACCAGGCGCAGGTACACGAACGTCTCGGTCTCCCGTACCTGCGGCAGCGCGCGGATGCTGTCGTTGATCAGTGACAGCAGGTGTTCGTCGTCCTCGGCGACGATCTCCAGCAGGAGATCGAACGATCCAGCGGTGAGCACCACGTAATCGACCTCCGGCAGCGCCGCGATGATGTCGGCCACCTCCCGGGCGTCGCCCGACACCTTGACGCCGATCATGGCCTCACGCCGGAAGCCCACCCGCAGCGGGTCGGTCACCGCGACGATCTGCATGATCCCGGAGTCGAGCAGCCGCTGGACCCGCTGGCGGACCGCGGCCTCGGACAGGCCTACGGCCGTGGCCATGGCCGCATAGGAGCGCCTGCCATCCTCCTGGAGTTGTTCGATGATTGCTTTGTTGATGTCGTCGAGGAGGGGCTCCGGCGCGGCCCTCGCGACGCTCGCCTTACGTTCCTGGGACAAAGTCTTCCTTATCGGGTCCTGAACGGCGGGAGTGGATCTCGGATGGTGACAATCGCACGGTTGCGCGAAGCGGAACGCGCGGTGCGAGCCCGGCATTTTCCCCGCTCGAGTATTCCGTGGATTCCCTTGTCGGTGGCCGGGGCGGGCTACGCTTTCCGTACCTGGCTACCGGAAGGGGAGCGGGAACATGGGCGGGACGATATCCGAGTCGAGGGCATGCGCAGCGCCCGCCGGCATCGCCGAGCGCGCTGCTGCCCTCACCCAGCAGGAAGAGCGCCGGCTGGCCGAACGCACCCCGGGCTCCCGGGCGATGCACGACCGGGCGCTGCGGTCGATGACCGGTGGGGTGCCGTCGTCCTACCAGGCCCGCGACCCCTGGCCGATCTACCTGACGCACGGGCGGGGCTCGCTGGTGTGGGACGTCGACGGAACCGAGTATTCCGACTTCCACAATGGTTTCGGCTCGATGGTGCAGGGGCACGCGCACCCGGCCATTGTTCGCGCGGTGCGTGAGCGGATAGGGCTGGGCAGCCACTTCGCGATGCCGACCGAGGATTCGGTGATCGTCAGTGAGGAACTGGTCCGTCGCTTCGGGCTGCCGCAGTGGCGCTATGTCAACTCGGGGTCGGAAGCGACCATGGATGCGATCCGAATCGCCCGGGCGGTGACCGGACGCGAGACGATCATCAAGATTTTCGGTTCCTACCACGGTCATCATGACTACGTGATGGTCTCGATCGGGACTCCCTACGAGGACATCGGACCCGTCGATCACATGGCGTCGCTTGCCTACGGCGAGGGCATTCCATCGACGGTGATTGATCTGACTGTGCCGGTGCCGTTCAACGACGCCCCGGCCATGGAGCGGCGGATCGAGGCGTTGGTGGCCGAGGGGCGTCCGCCAGCCTGTGTGATCATGGAACCGGCCATGATGAACCTCGGCGTGGTCCTGCCCGAGCCCGGCTATCTGGAGGCCGTCCGGAGCGTCACTCGCCGGCACGGCGTGATATTGATTTTCGATGAGGTCAAAACCGGTCTGTGCGTGGCGGCCGGGGGCGCCACCGAACGCTTCGGCGTGCTGCCGGATATGATCACGCTGGCCAAGGCGCTCGGCGGCGGGCTGCCATCCGGGGCCATCGGCGCCACGGCGGACATCATGGAGGCCGTTGCCTGCGGCCGGGTCAAACAGGTGGGGACGTTCAACGGCAACCCACTGGTCATGGCCGCCGCCCGGGCCAGCCTGCTGGAGGTCCTCACCCCGGAGGCGTATGCCCATCTCGATCGGCTGGGCGACCGGCTCATCGCCGGCTGCGATGACATTCTCCGGCGCCACGAGCTGCCCGGCTACACGGTCGGCATCGGCTCCAAGGGGTGCGTGCACTTCGCCGATGCCCCGATCCGCGACTACACGTCCTTCATGGCGCTCCAGAATCCGGCTCTGCCGGAGCTTGCCTGGCTCTACAACGCCAATCGGGGCGTCCTGATGGCTCCGGGCCGGGAGGAGGAGTGGACGCTGTCGGTGCAGCACTCCGACGCCGATGTTGACCGCTACCTCGGCTCCTTCGCGGCGTTGGCCCGTGACCTCGCCGGCGCCACCGGCGGCGGACAGCCGGCTTAGCCGGATTGGCCATGTTCGCCAGGTTCGCCGGATTAGCCAGGTAAGGGGCATGATACGGAGTGGGTATGGACAGGATTCTTACGAATTTCATTGACGGTGCCAGCGTCGCGGCCATGGACGGGCGGACGACGCCCGTGGTGAACCCGTCCACGGCAGTGGTCTTCGCCGAGGCACCGGTATCCGGTGCGGTTGATGTGGACGCGGCGATGCGGGCAGCGTCGGACGCCTTCGAATCCTGGCGCGCCACCACACCGGGTGAGCGGGCTAGAGCCCTGCTCAAACTTGCTGACGCCATCGAGGAACGCGCGGACGACCTCGTCCGGGCGGAGTGCGAGAACACCGGGAAGCCGATCGCACTCACCCTGGCCGAGGAGATTCCGCCCGCCGCGGATCAGATCCGCTTTTTCGCCGGTGCGGCTCGGTTGCTCGAGGGACGGTCGGCGGGTGAGTACATGACCGGGTACACAAGTTTTACGCGGCGCGAGCCGGTGGGCGTGTGCGCGCAGGTGACCCCGTGGAACTACCCGCTGATGATGGCGGTGTGGAAGCTCGCGCCGGCGATCGCCGCGGGCAACACCGTGGTGCTCAAGCCGTCGGAGACGACCCCGGTCAGCACCTTGCTGCTCGCCGAGATCGCGGCCGAGTTCCTGCCCGCGGGCGTCCTCAACGTGGTGTGCGGTGATCGGGACACCGGCCGAGCCCTGATCGCTCACCCGCTGCCGGCGATGGCATCGGTCACCGGCAGTGTCCGGGCCGGCATGGAGGTTGCCCAGGCGGCGGCCGGCACCCTCAAGCGGGTCCATCTGGAACTGGGCGGCAAGGCGCCGGTGATCGTTTTTGACGACGTCGATGTCGCCGCGGCCGCGGCGGGGATCGCGGGCGCCGCCTACTTCAATGCCGGGCAGGACTGCACCGCCGCGACCAGGATTCTGACCGCGCCGGGCGTCTATGATGATCTTGTCGCGGCCCTGGCCGAACAGGCACGGGCGACCAGAACGGGCGGCCCGGACGAGCCGAGCGCAGCCTACGGCCCGTTGAACAACGTCGGTCAGCTCGGCCGCGTGCACGCAATGGTGGATCGCGTGCCGAGGCATGCCGAGGTGCTCACCGGTGGGGCGCCGTTGGACCGCTCCGGGTTCTTCTACCCGGCGACGGTTATCGCGGGCCTCCACCAGGATGACGAGCTGATCCAGCAAGAGATCTTCGGGCCGGTTGTGACGGTCCAGCGGTTCGGTTCTGAGGACGAGGCCGTGGCCTGGGCGAACGGAGTCGAATACGGGCTCGCGGCCAGCGTGTGGACACGTGATCATTCCCGGGCGATGCGGGTTGCCCGCCGGCTGGACTTCGGCTGCGTGTGGATCAATACCCACCTCCCGCTGGTTGCCGAGATGCCGCACGGAGGCTTCAAGAAGAGCGGATACGGGAAGGACCTGTCAGTCTACGGCCTCGAGGATTACACCCGGATCAAGCACGTAATGAGCAACATCGAGTTTTGAGCGGCCAAGAACGTTTGAGCGGCCAAGAACGACCGACGACAACGTGGCGAGGTGCGTGCCCCGGCCCCGCGTCCCCGGGTTCCCTGTTGCCGGGCGCTCTAAAGGCGGTGGGAGGGTGATCCCCGCGTTGTCGAGGTGCACAGGGTGCCAACCAGCCGAAGCCGGCGCGATGCTGGTCCCGTCGCGCCCGCCGGAGGCGCTTTGGGGCCAATAGGCCGGAGACGGGGTTTCAGGACCTGGTTGGTGGCTTTACTGTCGATTTGCCCGCCAGCCGGCCTGGACGAGTAGGCGGAGGGCGGCTATGCGCGAAACTCGTATCCGCGTTGCGGGTGACCTGGCACGTGTGCCCACGGATCGTCCAGATGACCTTACCAGCAGCGCGACCGGCGCGGGAACGGAGCGGGCACGCCTACCCGGCTCCTCCCGCTATGTCATACGGTATGTGACCGTGCACGGATATCGTCGGGCTTACATCCGTGCCGGGCACGGACCGGCGTTGTTGCTCATCCACGGGATCGGGGACAGTTCGCAGACCTGGGCGGACCTCATTCCGTTGCTTGCCCGCGGCCGAACGGTGATCGCGCCGGATCTTCTCGGGCATGGCCGGTCGGACAAGCCCCGGGGTGACTATTCCATTGGTGGATACGCCTGCGGAATGCGTGACCTGTTGACGGTACTCGGCATCGATCGGGTGACGGTGGTCGGCCACTCCCTGGGCGGCGGGGTGGCCATGCAGTTCGCCTATCAGTTTCCCGAACGGTGTGAGCGGGTGGTGCTGGTAGCCACCGGGGGAGTGCGTTCCGACATCCATCCGCTGCTGCGGGTCGCGGCGATTCCAGGTTCAGGAGCGGTGCTCTCACTGCTTACCACGGCATCCCTGCGCCATATCGGTTGGGCGGTGACGCGGGCGTTGCGCTGGCTGCACACCGATCTGGGGCGCGATGTCGACGACCTCATGCGTACCTTGGAAGACCTGCATGTGGACACCGCTCGAGCGGCATTCCTCCGGACGCTGCGGGCCGCAGTGGACGGACATGGCCAGGCAATCACGATGTTGGACCGCTGTTACCTCGCGGCTGGAATGCCTTCTTTGATCATTTGGGGTGGGCATGACGCGGTGATCCCGCCTGAACATGCGCGGATCCTGCACGCGGCGATGCCCGGCAGCCGGCTGGAGATCTTCGCGGACGCCGGGCATTTCCCGCATCGCAGTAACCCGGAGCGCTTTCGGACGGTGCTGGAGGAGTTTTTGTCCTCGACTCGCCCGGCAACCTACTCGGCTCGCCAGTGGCGGGATCTGATGCGTTCCAGCGGGTGTCGCCCGCAGCAGCCGCCGGGCCGAAGCCGGAGCCGGCGGATGAGAGCGGCCACCGGTGGGGAAAGCGCGTTGGCCGCGGCTTCGGGCACGCCGCTCGGCACCCGTCGCGGGGAAGGGCCGGTCCCGCATGGGCCGAGGTGAACAAGACACGGCGGAAAGTGAGGATTCGCCGTCGGCGAGCGTACGGAAGCCGGCGAGCCGGGATCCACCGGTCGTGGGCAGCGTCTTCAGCGCGGCCTCGTCCGAGGTGCCCAGCCAGGGTTCCGTGGGCCCGCGGAGCTGTGGGAAGAGCCTGGCCGTGCGTCCATTGGGCCGGGAGGTTCATACTGGCTGGGAGCCATGGAACGTTCTCCGGAGCGAACAACCGCGGATCGGTTCGTGACCCGTACGCCGCTGACCGCACATGATACCCGCTTCATCCCGCTCAACCGGCTACCGCGCCGGATCGTCGAGACAGATGCCACTTCTTTGTTCCAACCCGCTATCGCATTGGGACACCGCGGCCCGCTATCGTGGACTTCGTCGGGCGCGGTCATGCCAATATGACCTATCCTCGCTGTAGTAACTGAAGTCAGAGATATATCGGAGGTCGACCGTTGGCACGTCGTGCGCGTCTGAGCTGGCCGGAAGAGCGTCGCCAGGCAGGTGAGGTCGTCGTTCGCCGGGTTGACCCCGGCCGTGGCTGGACCCTTGACCAGGCTCGTGACCTGGTACGGCAGGGTTACTCTGTCGAACATGTAGCGGAACGGACGGGATTTCCGGCGCAGATGCTGAAAGTGGCTGCCGAGGAGTGAACGTTTCGACGAAGCGGTGCCAGTCATGAAATATGCACTCTCGGCTATGTGAATGTGGTCGGCTCGGACTCATTCACCCGCGGTGAACCAGGGTGGTGAACCAGGCCTGGCCGAGGTCACGCCAATGCGTCGAGCTGGTTACTCTGCGCAGCGTGGGGGATTGTGCTGGCGGTTGTGTTCGGATTTTATTGAGTGATTGGATTTTGCGCCGGCTATTTCCTGCCGGCGATGATCGGGCGTTGTTTTTTGGTCACTGCACGTGACGTGTACGCGTGATTGTTGCTTCGTCGCCGGTGGCGCGTACAAGCCGGCCGAGGTGGTCGGAGTAGACACCGTCCACGCCGAATCCCAGCAGACGGTTCAGGGCCCGGGACGACTGGGCATGCCAGCCGAACGCAAGCAGCCCGTGAGCGTGCACCAACGGCACCATCGCGGCGGACCAGTCGTTGGCACGCAGGTTCAGCACGGTGGCTCCGGCGGCGGCCGCACGTCGCGTGTACGCCTCCAGGCCTCCGCCGCTCGCTCGGTGGGAGCGGATCTCCCGGCCGGATGCGGAGTTCACGAATTTCACCGTGTCATCCAGCGCATCCAGGCTGATGATCGACTTCCAGGAGCGGATCGCGTCAAGATCCCCACACAGCCACAGGCGGCCCGCCGCACCAGCCGCGCGGGCGGTTTCGAGCACCGCACGCACAGCGTGGCGCGCGGTGGCGGGTGGGTCCTTCAGGTCCAGGCTGAGCTCGAAGCCGTTGCCACAGGCGGCGTAGAGGTCGGCCAGGCGTGGAAGCCACCCCGGGAGAGCCGCGGCCGGTGTCTCGCTGAGCCGGCGGCGCCGGCCCGGCGGTCCGAGCACGCCGTCATGGTGCAGCACCGCCACACCGTCCGCCGTGAGCCACACATCCGATTCCAGCCCACCGGCACCGCCCGCCAACGCCCGCTGGAAGGCCGCTACGGTGTTCTCCCGCTGGAACAGCGCGGGCGAGCCCCGATGGGCAAAGCCGATCGGACGGCGCGCCGTACGGGTCACCGCATGGAAGGCGGGTTCAGGATATCCAGCGCCCGGGCGTGCAGCCGGCTGTTGGTCGTCAGAACCGAGCCACCGGCCGGCCCAGGGCGTCCGGTGAGATCCGTGAAGGTACCCCCGGCTTCCTCAACGATCACCTGGAGGGCGGCCATGTCCCACAGCGAGACATCGGGCTCGCAGGCAAGGTCGACAGCTCCCTCGGCGACCATCATGTGCGACCAGAAGTCACCGAAGGCCCGGGTCCGCCACACCGCGGCCACGAGATCGAGGAAGGGCTCCAGCCGGCCGGCCGCCGACCAGTTCTCGATGGAGGCGAACGACAGGTAGGCGTCGGCAAGGTCTGTCACCGCTGACACGGCCAGTGAACGGACCTCGCCGGCCACCGTCCGGGTGTGAGCCCCGTGACCGCGTGCCGCCCACCAGCGCCGGCCCATTGCGGGCGCGCTGGCCACACCGACGACGACC
>NZ_CAKJTM010000053.1:13703-37503 GCF_917627345.1 Protofrankia sp. CiP3
GGTCGTCGGCAGCCGGGCTCGCCGGGATTTCGACGCTACGAGCCGGTAGGCCGCTGGGGCGGGGGTCCGGATCTGTCTGTGCGGCACGGGTCACGCGGCGAGCGTACCGGGGCGTCGGCCGGCAATGACGGATATCCCCACCGAGTTCGGGCCTGGTGCGCCAGGCGGGTTCGTTGCCCCGCTATGGCTGGCCCGCCCCGCTATGCCGGCTCGGTACCGGAGCGGGCGACAAGGAGCCGGCGCAGGCTCGCGAGCCGGCCGGGCTCTGCCAGCCCGTCATCGACGGCGCGGTCGACCGCGCAGTCCGCGAGGCCCGCCTGATGGGTACAGCCACCCGGGCACGCGGCCGCGGCCGGAGCCAGATCGGGAAAAGCGGCCAGTACCCGCTCCGCGCGGACCGCGCCCAGCCCGAACGAGCGCACCCCCGGGGTGTCGACGACCCAGCCCCCACCGGGCATCGGCAGGGCGATGGCCGCGGACGAGGTGTGCCGGCCTCGTCCGGTGACCGCGTTGACCGCGCCAATTGTCTGGGCGGCATCCGGTACCAGCCGGTTGACCAGCGTTGACTTGCCGACACCGGAATGACCGAACAGGACGCAGACACGGCCGCGGAGCAGCGCGGTCAGCGCTTCGACGCTCCTGTCCGGCCGGGTGGTCACCACCGGGAAGCCGAGCGGTCCGTAGAGCTCCCGCAATGGCGCGTCGTCGGCGAGATCGGCCTTGGTGAGGCAGAGCACCGGTTCCAGGCCACCGTCGTAGGCCGCGACCAGGCATCGGTCGATCATTCCGGTGCGTGGTGGTGGGTCCGTGAGGGCGCAGACGATGATGAGCCGGTCGGCATTGGCGACGATCGGGCGTTCGAGGGGATCGGTGTCGTCGGCGGTGCGCCGCAGCACGCTCCGGCGTTCAGCTCGCGCGACGATCCGGGCCAGGCTGCCAGGCGAGCCGGAGACGTCCCCGACCAGGGCGACCTCATCGCCGACGATCACGCTCGTCCGGCGTAGCGAGCCGCCGCGGACGGCGGCGACCAGGATACCGGTGGACTGCGGCGGGCCGGTCGACCCATCGTCCGCCCGCGCCTTCGCCCTGGTTGCCCGCACGGTCGCTGCCGTCGCCGCGATCCGTCCGGTGACATGGCAGGTGTAGCGGCCTCGATCGACCGCGACGATACTCGCCGCCACCGCGTCGGCGTGGTCGGGCCGCTCCCGGGTGCGTGGCCGTGACCCGCGCCCGGCTCGGACCCGTACGTCGTCCTCGTCCAGCTCCCGCGGCATTCACCCGCGCCGTTCCAGCCCGCGACGGCGGGCTTTCATTGTTGCCGGACCGTCTCGTCCAGCATCCTGGTACCGGCCAGCATGCGTGCCCACAGCCGGTCGAAGTGTGGCACGGTCTTGCCGGTCGTGGCGATGTCGTGGACGAGCACCCCCGGCACGACCAGCCCCACCACCGCATAGGCCATGGCGAGCCGATGGTCGGCCCGCGGGTCGAGCCGGGCGCCGGACAGCGGCGCGGGAGAGATGGCCAGCCCGTCATCGGTCACGGTGATCGCCGCACCCAGGCGCCCCAGCTCCGCCGCGAGCGCCGCGAGCCGGTCGGTCTCCTGTAGCCGCAGGTGCGCGATGCCCCGCAGACGGCTGGGCGAATCGGCGAGGACGGCGAGCGCCGCGAGGGTGGGCGCGGCCTCGCCGTAGTCGGTGAGGTCGACGTCGATGCCCCGCAGGCGTTGCGGCCCGCGTACCTCGAGACCGGCCGCTGTCCGGGTGACGGCGCACCCCATCGCGGCCAGCAGGTCCGGGAGCATCCGGCCGGGTTGCACGGTCGCGGCCGGCCAGTCGGCGAGAACAACACGACCGCCGGTCGCGGCCGCCGCCGCGAGGAAGGCGGCGGCACTGTTGATGTCGGGTTCGATGACGTGGTCGTGGGCGAGCATCCGGCCGGGCGCGACCGACCAGCGCGCCGTCACCGCGGCCCCCGCCACCCCCGCCCGCCGGTCGGTATCAACCTCGACCAGGGCACCGGCCGCACGCAGGTCCGCGACGGTCATCTCCAGGTACGGCCAGGACGGCAGCCGCGAGCCCACATGGCGGACGGTCACACCATGATCGTAGCGGGGTGCCGCGAGCAGCAGCCCGGACACAAGCTGGCTGGACGCGGACGCGTCCACCGTCACCTCGCCTCCGGTAAGGCGTCCGCGTCCGTGGACGGTCAGCGGCATCCGGTCGCCGTCGATGCGCGCGCCGAGGGCCCGCAACGCGTCAAGCAGCGGGCCGAGCGGACGTTCACGCATGTGCGGGTCGCCGTCGAATACCAGGTCGCCGTGGGCAAGCGTGGCCAGCGCCGGGGTGAACCGGGCGACGGTGCCGGCGTTGCCACAGTCGATCAGAGCGCCCTGGGCCGCCCGCAGCGGGAGCTCACCATGGACTACCCAGTCGCCGTGGTCGTCGACGACAGCAACCCCGAGCCGGCGGAGCGCGGCGGCCATGAGCAACGTGTCACGTGATCGTAGGGGCCGGCGCAGCCGGCTCGTGCCGTCCGAGATCGCCGCCAGCACCAGCGCTCTGTTGGTTGCGGACTTCGAGCCGGGCATCATCACGGTCGCGTCGACCGGTCGATCCACGCTGGGCGCCGGCCAGGGGTCGATGGGCACGTCCATGGTGGCGGTCATCACCTCAGCATGCCGCACGCCACCTCCCGCGGATAGCGGCTGCCGGCACCGTGCCCGAAGCCCTGGGGATGGTCTTTGTCAGCCGGGGCGGCGGGCGCTGGCGACAAGGTGGATGCCGATGGACTCGCCCTCGCGTTCGGCGGAGAGCTCGACCTCGGTCCGGACGAGGGTGGGGAAGCAGGACACATCCGCGGCGACGGCGCGCGTCACCGCTTCGGCGGACAGCACCGTTCGCGGCCGGATCCAGTCGACGTCCAGGCCCGCGCTGGTCAGCAGCGCGTGCAGCTCCTCCGGCCAGAAACAGCGGGTGATGGAGCCGTCCTCAGCGGGGACGAGGACGACATCAGCCCGCGGCACGTCCGACAGCTCGGCCCAGCGGTGCTGCTCGGCGAGGCGGGCAAGGCCGAGCAGCAGCGAGTCGACACACAACAGCAGCCGCCCGCCGGGGCGCAGCATCCGGTAGATTTCCTCCAGGGTCGTCTCGGTCGCCAGGCAGAACGACAGCGTCCGCCCTTCGGCGAGGACAGCGTCGAAACTTGCCGGAGCGAACCAGTCGAGAGAGCGGGAATCGCCCGCGACGTGCAGGAACCTTCCCTGGTCGGTGGCGGGCCCGCCCAGCTGCTCCCGGCCGCGCGTCTCGGCCACGCCGAGATGCGCGGGGCTGGGCCGGTCCACCGAGGGGAGGACCCGCACGACGTCGTGCCCGGCCGCGACCATCTGGCGCGCGAACCGCGTCCGTGGGCCGGAGACGTCCAGAACCCGGATCTGTGCCGTCGGCAGCCAGCTGGCCAGCTGAGTTGCGGCGACATCCTCGTAGAACGCCCAGTACGGATCATCGCTGTCCGCGGGTGCCTCGTAGACGAGGGTCGTGGTTCGTCCGCGCGGCTGATCTGGCTCGGCGTCGAGGCGGGGCAGCATGGACCTTTCCTACCCTTCGAAGAGAGAAGATGCGAAACACGTCACACGGACTCCCGGGAAGTCTGACAGATGTGGATGATCAACGGTGGCATATCTGTCACGGCGCTGACCGTGGCTGGTGGATCCCCTCCCGGCGTGCCCCTGCTGGAGATAGCCGGAGGGCGGGTGCCACGGGTTTCTCGCCGCGCCCGCGGCCGTGGTTTTGTAGTGTTTTTGTGTGGTATTGGTAGTTGAATGCGTGGTGCCGTGTTGGTTGTCCTGTCCGTGTTGTGTTGCCCGTACGGGAGGCCTCACGGGATTGGGGCTGGCCGGCCCGCGCGCCGCCTCGGTGGTGGTCGTTGGTACGGCGGCCCTCGGCCCGGCCCGGCTGGCGGGAATCCCAGCGCCCGGCCGGACGGTTACGCAACCTACAAGGCACTTCGGGCCGTCGACGCGAACAGCCTGCTCACCGGGACATTTCGTCCCCGATCGGCCGCGTCGTTCCCCGTCGGCGGGGACATCCACTCGGAGGTTTGATGACTACTCAGTTCGCGAGTGGGCCGGTGTCCGGTACCGGCCCCGGTAGCGGCGGCGCCGTGCCGGTACTGGTCGTCCCCGCACGGCCGCGCGCCGGGGACGGGAGCGATCCCGGTCGTTGTCGCAGCGCGCCGGCCGTTGGTTCCCTCGGTGGTTTTTCCGCCCGCGTGACTGCACCCGGCAAGGTATCGTCCGTTTCGATGGTCGGTTGCGTGCCTGTCAACCGGCACCCCGCGGACGACCCGAGGTACGAGGGAGTGGTCCTGGTCGAAGAGACTGCCGAAGAGCGGGCCAGCCGTTTCGAGCAAGACGCCCTGCCTTTTCTCGATCAGCTCTATGCGGCGGCGCTGCGCATGACGCGGAACCCTGCCGATGCCGAGGATCTGGTTCAGGAGACCTTTGTCAAGGCCTTTGCGGCTTTTCACCAGTTCCAGGAGGGTACGAACCTCAAGGCCTGGCTTTACCGCATCCTGACGAACACGTTCATCAACACCTATCGCAAGCGGCAGCGCCAGCCGTTGCAGAGCCCGACCGAGCAGGTCGAGGACTGGCAGCTGGCCGACGCGGAGTCGCACACGTCCAGCGGGCTCAAGAGCGCTGAGACCGAGGCGTTGGAGCATCTGCCGGACAGCGATATCAAGGAGGCCCTCCAGGCGTTGCCCGAGGATTTCCGGATTGCGGTCTACCTTGCGGATGTCGAGGGCTTCGCCTATAAGGAGATCGCGGAGATCATGGGTACCCCGATAGGTACCGTGATGTCCCGGTTGCACCGCGGCCGCCGCAGCCTGCGTACTTCGCTCGAGCACTATGCCCACGAGCGGGGCCTGGTGCGTGCCGGCCGCTCCGAAGGCGATGGCGGTGGATCGTGACCTGTGGTGACCCGCATGCTGTCGACTGCCGGAAGGTGCTGGAAGCCGTCTATCTGTATCTCGACGGTGAGATCGATTTTGATCACAAGTATCTGATTCGTTCACATCTGGATGAATGTTCCCCGTGTCTTCGCCAGTTCGGCGTGGAGCACGAGGTGAAGCTCCTGGTAGCCCGCGGATGCGGGGGTGAGCGAGCTCCCGACGCCCTGCGCAGGAGTGTGCTGGAGCGCTTGCGGGCCGCGAGAGCCGACGCGGCCAGGTCGGAGTTTCGCGCCGAGTAGAGCGCCCGTCCGCTGATGTTCAGCCCGTAGTGGTTAGGCTGTGGTGCCGTGCGTATTCTTGTCTCTGGCGCGGCTGGTTTTATCGGCTCCACGGTTACTGACCGTATGCTGGCTGATGGCCACGACGTCGTCGGAATCGACGATCTGTCCACCGGACGGCTTGAGAACCTGGCCCAGGCCTCCCATGATGTCCGGTTTTCGTTCGAGAAGATCGATATCACCTCGCCTGAAGTGGTGGATATGGTGGGGCGCGTCCGTCCGGACGCGGTGTTGCATCTGGCGGCGCAGATCGATGTGCGGGTGAGTATCAGGGATCCACTTCTTGATGCCCGCCTGAACGTGCTTGGAACGATCAACATGCTGGAGGCGAGCCGGCGGGCCGGCGTCGGGAAGTTCGTCCACACATCGTCCGGTGGCTCGATCTACGGGACGCCCCGGCGGCTGCCGGTCGACGAGACCGCCGCGGTGGCTCCCGAGTCGCAGTACGCGGCCGGGAAGGCCGCCGGCGAGCTGTACCTGTCCGTGTATCGATCGACATACGGCCTTGGGACGACCGCGCTGGCGCTGGGTAACGTCTACGGGCCACGCCAGGATCCGCACGGCGAGGCCGGTGTGGTAGCGATCTTCGGGACGGCGATGCTCGAGGGGCGGCCGACCGTTATTTTCGGTGATGGTTTGACCACCCGTGACTATGTCTTCGTCGGTGATGTCGCGGACGCGTTCGCCCGCTCGGTCTCGGCGGCGGCGGCCAACGGCGAACGGCTCAACATCGGGACCGGTACCCAGACGGCCGTCCGGGAGCTGCACAGCAGAATCGCGGGGATCATCGGGGTGGCCGACAGCCCGGAGTTCGCCCCGTCCCGTCCCGGGGAGCTCCAGCGGATCGAGCTCGATGTCAGCAAGGCACGGCGGCTGGTCGGGTGGCAACCGCGGGTTCATCTTGATGACGGTCTGGGCCAGACCGTCGCCTGGCTGCGGCCCCGCGCCAGCACCCACTGAGGCTGTCGACGGCGGGTAGCCGTCGCGCAGCCTGGCCGGGCGAGAGCGGGGCCCGCCGACGCCGGCTCAGGTGTTGGGACGCTTGCCGTGGTTGGCCTTGTGCTTGGCGCGGGCACGCCGCTTGCGCTTCTTCTTCGCCACGTCGGGTACCTCCTTTCTCTTTCCGTTTCGATCAGCTCCGCTCCGGTCATCCTGTCATGGGCCGTCCGTTGACAGCGCCGCCGCGGTCGAGGCCAGGGGATCCGGAGCCGCGGGACCGGCCGCGCCGGGGTGCTCCGGCCGTGCGGCATGGACGCGGCGGGCTGCCAGCGTACGGCGCGCCCGCACCGGCGCGACCGCCGCGAACAGCCCCGCCCCGGCGGCGACCAGGACGTCGCCGATGCTGACCACCGCTGGCGCAGGCGGGAACGCCAGCGGTATTACGTCCGTTGCCGGGCGCAGGACCGTGGCGCTGTCCCCCGGGGCGTACTGGGAGGAGCCCCGCACGTCGCTGAACGCGACGCCAGCGCGGTCGGCTCCCCAACGCGACACCGGCATCTGACCGCTGTTGGCAAGGACCACCACTGTGTTCAGCGTGATGCCTGCCAGCAGCAGGCCGAGGCCTGGCAGCCGGGGGTTCGCCGCCGCGAAGAACGCCACCGCGACCGTTGCCACCACCCAGCTGGCCGCGTAGGTGCCGGGGACGACCCGTCCGAGGAGCAGCGCCGCGAACGCGGCCGCGAGCGCCCGTGGGCGCGCCACATAGATCCGCACCAGGGCAGCTGGCGTCCCACCGCGAATCAGCCCGACCGTGGCACCACCGACCAGGACGAGCACAAGGAGAACGAACACCCTCGTAGTGTGCTTCGTCCGCGCCGCGCCGCGGCGCAGGGGCGACATTCCGGCATGTCTGATTTGCCCGTGCCGCCTCCCTGGCCGAGCGTTGGAAGATCACAATCGGCTGTCGGCCGGCACTGGATTTGGGTGAATCAGTGGTCTAACCGGGATTTTCTTTGTCGCCGTGGCGCGCAGCGGTCGGGTCCACGTGCGCACTACGCTCACGGTGCGCGTTTGTCCGGTCGGGACTACGGCGTGTTTCGGAAGTCGTGGTTCGATCAGGGAGCCGCGTCCAGGTGGTTCCTGGCAAGGCCGAGAACGCAGCCAGAGGCCGCCTGGACGTGGCGAGCCGGACAGATGGCTTTCGAAACACGCCCTAGGAAGGGGAGCCGTGGCCGAGGAAGTTCGAGCCGAGATGGTCGCCAACGTGTGGAAGGTCGTGGTCGGTGTCGGTGACACGGTGTCGGCCGGGGACACACTTGTGATTCTCGACTCCATGAAGATGGAGATCCCGGTACTCAGCGAGGACGGCGGCCGGGTCGCCCAGATCGCGGTGCGGGAGGGAGACGTCGTTCAGGAAGGAGACCTGATCGCCCTTCTTGACGGCCTGCCGGCGGCCTGACCGCAGCCCGACCGCGGCCACTTGGAGCGCCCTATCCTCGGGCGCTCTTACGGCGTGTTTCGGAAGTCGTGGTTCGATCAGGGAGCCGCGTCCAGGTGGTTCCTGGCAAGGCCGCAGGCCACACCGATACCGGATGAGTTGTATCGGTGTGGCCGAGAACGCAGCCAGAGGCCGCCTGGACGTGGCGAGCCGGACAGATGGCTTTCGAAACACGCCCTAACTGGTGGTCACGCCGTGCTCGCTGCAGCGCGCCGTCCACTCGGTGGGTGTGACCTGCACGATCAGCCGTCGGCGGCAGGTCGTGCAGAAGCGCGGCGGTTCCAGCAGCCGGGCCCGCCCGCAGGTGTCGTGCGCGCCATCGGTGCGCGGGCGTCCGCACCGGTCGCAGAAGGTCGTCTCGGTCCCGCTGACGGTCATGCTGGTGAGCGTAGGGCGTGTTGGGGCCTCCGGGCGCGCGGAAGGACCGTGGCCGCGCGCCCGGAGGATGCCAGGTCCTGGCCGGGCCGGTGCCGCTCCGGTCAGAAGGTGGCCTGCATCGACTTGATCGGCATTTTGAGGTCGGCGAGCATCGCGAGGTCCGCTTCGGCCGGGCGTCCCAACGTCGTCAGGTAGTTGCCGACGATGACGGCGTTGATGCCGCCGAGCATGCCGTCGACAGCCAGGTCGCCGAGGGTGATTTCACGGCCACCGGCATAACGCAGGATGGTGCGCGGCAGCGCGAGCCGGAAGGCGGCGATCGTCCGCAGGGCGTCGGTGGCGTCGAGAACCGGCAGGTCCGCGAAGGGCGTGCCGGGCCGCGGGTTGAGGAAGTTCAGCGGCACCTCGTCGGGCTCCAGCGCGGCCAGCTGCCCGGCGAGTTCCGCCCGTTGTTCCAGCGTCTCACCGACACCGATGATCGCTCCGCAGCACAGCTCCATGCCGGCCGCGCGCACCATCTCGCAGGTGTCCCACCGTTCCTGCCAGCTGTGCGTGGTCACGACCTGGGGGAAGTGCGAACGCGCCGTCTCCAGGTTGTGATTGTAACGGTGCACGCCCATGTCGACGAGGGCGTCAACGTGCTCTTGGGTGAGCATCCCGAGCGAACAGGCGATGTTGATGTCCACGGCGGCGTGGATCGCGGCGATGCCCGCGCGGACCTGGCTCATCAGCCGTTCGTCCGGGCCCCGTACAGCGGCGACGATGCAGAACTCGCTGGCTCCGGTGTCCTTGGTTGCCTTTGCGGCCTGGACCAGCGACGGGATGTCCAGCCAGACCGCGCGGACCGGTGAGTCGAACTGCCCGGACTGGGAGCAGAAGTGGCAGTCCTCGGGGCAGCCGCCGGTCTTGAGACTGACGATTCCCTCGACCTCGACGTCCGGGCCGCACCAGCGCATCCGCACCTCATGCGCGAGCGCGAGGGCTTCGCTGATCCGGTCGTCACCGAGCCGCAGCACGGTGAGCGTCTGCTCGGCCGACAGGCCGTTGCCGTCCTCCAGCACCTGCCTGCGAGCTGTCTGGAGGATGTCGTCGTCGGTGCCGATGTCACCGCCCGCCGGCTGGGCGGCGGGCAGTTCGGCCGTGGGCGGGACGGTCGCTGACGATGGCGGCACGGTGGTCTCCCTGTGGTCCGACGCGGACCTCGACTCGTCTGAAGATACGGAGATGAGGCGGTGCGGGGATGGGCCCACGCTCGGCTGGACTCGTTTCCCCACGCTGGACGCTCGCACACCGGCCGAGGCTCACGCTCGCTCGCCGGCGATAGTTCTCAGCCGAGCCCGATCCGTCGGTCCGTGAACAACCATTCGACACCTGCTATTGGTATGTCTGTCACGGACTGTGTCTTTTTCGAAATTCATGAGCGTCGAACGTACCGCCGAGCGCCGGTGCGAGACATGCTCGGGCGGTGTCCTGGAAGGACACCGCATCCGCCGCGCCCGCCCCGGCCGGGAGCGCTCCGGCGAGCGGGCGGGCAGCCAGCATCTCCAGGTCGCTGATGTTCGACCGGCAGGCGAGGTCCGGATCGGGCGGCCAGGAACCGATGACCAGACCGGCCAGCTCCAGCCCACGGTGGGCCAGCGCCTCCAGTGTCAGGGCCGTGGCGTTGAGCGTGCCGAGACCGGCCTCGCTGACCAGCAGTACCGGCGCTGCCAGTGCGCGGGCGAGATCGGCCAAGGTGGCGCCGTCGCCGTTATAGCGGACCAGCAGCCCACCCGCGCCCTCCACCAGGACAAGCCTGTGGCCCCGGGCGAGGTCGGCTACTCGCCGGGCGACGTCGGTGAGTGCCACCGGCGGACGCCGCGCGAGCCGGGCCGCCGCGGCCGGCGACAACGCAGCCGGGAAACGGGCGTACTCGTGTAGATCATCGATGCCGGACAGTCGCCGTACGTGCTCGAGGTCGCCGGGCTCACCCGGTCCGAGACCGGTTTGGGCGACCTTCACCACGGCGACGTCCGCGTCCCGGCCACGGGCCAGCGTGGCTACGGCGGCGGTGACAACGGTCTTGCCGACACCGGTCCCGGTCCCGGTTACCATGATCACTGTCATGAGAGGCTCCGGCGGTAGGGCGTTCGGTCAGGCAGCGGCGTCCGGGTGGATGGATCGCGAGGCGGTGTGGGGAGGCGCCGGAGGCGCTGGGCCTCGACCGAGGACAACGACGCGAGGCGCGTGCCCCAGCCCCGCGACGCCGCATCTCCCGCTGCCTGGTCGCTCTCAGGGCGCGGCCAGTGCCGGTGGGCACAGCGCGGCGGCGAAGGCGGTGGCGGCGCGGGCCATGTCAGCGTCGGTGAGGTCGGCGCGGGCCGCGATCCGCAGCCGGCTCGTCCCCGGCGGCACGGTCGGGGGACGGAAGCAGCCGACCACCACGCCCTGCGCCCGGCAGATCGCTGTCGCCTCCACCGCGCGTCCGGGCTCGCCCAGCACAACCGATACCACGGCCCCGGCGGGGTGGGGGGCACCCGTGAGCACGGCGAGCTGGCCGGCTCGCCGCCGTACCGCGGTGGCGAGGGCGGGCGTGGCGGTCAGCAGCTCGAGCGCTGCCAGCGCGGAGCCAGCGCAGGCTGGGGCGAGCCCGGTGTCGAAGATGAACGTACGGGCAGTGTCGATCAGATGCGCGCGTACCGCGGGCGGGCCGAGCACCGCGCCGCCCTGGCTGCCCAGCGCCTTGGACAGCGTGACGGTGGCCACCACGTCCGGCTCGCCGGCAAGCCCGGCGTCCGCGAGCGCTCCCCGGCCACCCGGGCCAACCACACCGAGGCCGTGCGCGTCGTCGACGAGCAGCAGCGCGCCGCGGGCCCGGGTGACGCTGTGCAGCGCTGGCAGCGGCGCGAGGTCGCCGTCGGCGGAGAACACCGAGTCGGTGACGACGACGGCGTTGCGCCATGGCTGCCCGGCCAGCGCCGTGTCGATCGCCTCGACATCGGTATGCGGGACGATCAGCACCCGCGCGCGGGAGAGGCGGCAGGCGTCGACCAGCGACGCGTGATTGCGTTCGTCTGAGACGATCAGGTCGTCAGGACCTGTCAGCGCGGTGAGGACGCCCAGGTTGGCCGCGTACCCGGAGGCGAAGACCAGTGCGGAGGCGAAGCCGGTGTGGCTGGCGAGAGCGTCCTCAAGGTCGCTGTGCAGGGCTGTCGTTCCGGTCACCAGCCGGCTTCCGGTAGCGCCGGCACCCCAGGTCCGTAGTGCCCGCACCCCGCCTTCGACCACCTCGGGATGACGTGACAGCCCCAGGTAGTCGTTGCCGGCCAGGTCCAGTTGACCGGGCGGGTCACCGGCGGCCCACCCGCCGGGCAGGCGCGGGCGCACAGCGCGCCGCAGCCCGGCCTCCTCCCGGCTGCGGGCATGGCTGGCCAACCATGCGAGCGGGTCGTGGGCCGTGTGACCTGCGGGGGGATGCACAGCGGAAGCCTATGGCCGACTGGTGCGAGCTGACGAGGGATCGGGTGTTCGAACGTGGTACCGACAGACGACGCACGTTCCGGCGGTGGCACCGCGTCTGGCAGTCTGCCTTCCGTGGGAACGCTGGCGGACCTTCTGCGCGAGAGTACCGATCTTGGTGCGGACGACATCGACCATCTGCACGCTCTGGTGGCTGACTGGGCGCTGCTGGCCGATCTGTCCTTCGCGGACCTGTTGCTGCTGGTTCCGAGCAGGGCCGCGGCGGCCCGTGGCGGATCCGGCCCAGGGGCTGAGTTCCTGGTGGTGGCGCAGGTGCGGCCAACCACCGGACCGACGGCCTATCACAACGATGAGGTCGGCAGCGTCATGATCAACAGATGGGTGGTGCAGAACTCGTGGCGGGAACGCCGGATCGCCCGTGAGGGCGAGCCGGAGTGGGACGGCGGGGTACCGGTCCGGACCGAGGCGATCCCGGTCCTGCACTCCGATCGGGTGATCGCGGTGCTGGCGCGGGACACGAATCTGGCCACTACCCGGACGCCCAGCGCGCTGGAATCGGCCTACCTGCAGTGCGCGAACAACTTGGCACTGATGATCGCGCAGGGGGCCTTCCCGTTCCGGGGAAGCGCGGCCGAGCTGCCCGAAGCGCCCCGGGTCGGGGACGGGATGCTTCGACTGGACGGCTCAGGAAAGGTCATCTTCGCCAGCCCCAACGCGCTGTCGGCCTATCGCCGCCTTGGCTATACCGGCAATGTCACCGGTGAGGATCTTCGCTCGGTACATCGGACGCTGAATCTGCCGGCGACCACGCCCGCTGTCTGGCACGCGATCGGCCGCCGCCGGCCGGTCGAGGTGGAACTCGCGGTTGCCAGCACGGTGGTGCTGTTGCGCGCGATCCCGCTGTTCCCCGGTGCCACCCGGGAGGTGCTCGTCCTCGTCCGTGACGTTTCCGATCTTCGTCGGCGGGAGGCGCAGCTGCTCAGCAAGGACGCGACCATCCGGGAGATCCATCATCGGGTGAAGAACAACTTGCAGACCGTCGCGGCTCTGCTGCGGCTGCAGATGCGCCGGACCAAGGTGGACGAGGCCCGGCTGGCGTTGCGGGAGTCCGTGCGCCGGGTGACATCGATAGCCGTGGTTCACGAGACGCTTTCGCAGAGTCTCGGTGAATCCGTGCCTTTTGATGAGATCGCTGATCAGATCACGTCGGTCACCGTTGATCTCGCTTCGACCGGGACTCGCGCCAACACGACCCGCAAGGGATCGTTCGGGCGGTTGCCCGGCGAACTCGCCACGCCGCTGGCGCTGGTGCTCTCCGAGCTTCTGCAGAATGCTGTCGAACATGCGTTTGAAGGATCGGCTGGCATGATCGAACTCCGTGTCCATCGTGATGCTGATCGACTGGATGTGGTGGTCGCCGATGACGGCGCGGGGCTGCCCGACGATTTCCAGCTGGAGCACTCGCCCAGGCTGGGCCTCCAGATCGTCCGCCAGCTTGTGCTTGGTGAGATGCAGGGAGCGATTCGGCTCCAGGCGGGACCAGATCGTGGTACGGAGGCGCTGTTGTCCATCCCGTTGCGCGTATGAAAAATTCTTTTGAAGATCAATGTTATGCGGACCGTCGAGGTGGGTACAGCACCACCGTGCCTGGCGCCGTCCCACCCCGTTCTGGCCCCCCATGTCCTGCTGTCTCGCCCCCGGTACAGCGGGTGTTGATGATTCCGCTCGCAAACCGCACGAATACGGATGGGATTGGCATCAAGGCGCGCGGCAACACTCCCTTGGCCGGTCCATCACATCCGGGCCAACCGGGAAGTCGTCGTGCGGCTCGTGCCGGATCGGTGGTTCTGGGTAATCAGGCGGTGCGAACTCGGGTGCGCGCTGTGCGTTTGAGTGCACGGCGCTCATCCTCGCTCAAACCGCCCCAAACCCCGGAATCTTGCCCGGTGTCAAGTGCCCAGCTCAAGCAATCACTTGTTACAGCACACCGCCTGCAGACGGCCTTTGCTTCTTCGACCTGGCGTTCAGCCGGACCGGTAGTACCGATCGGGAAGAAGAGCTCGGGATCCTCGTCACGGCAGAGCGCTCTGTGGCGCCAGTCCATGCGTACAACTCCCTCTCTCGTCTCGGGCCACACTGCACGTGAGACGCTTTGCGAGCCGCTACGGTTGTGCCGCACTTCCCGACAATCATTTGGATGCCGGATCCGTGCGGAGCATCGATCTTTCGACCGCCTGCACCCTCGCGCGTGAGCCCGAGGTGTACATGGTCCATCCACCTCGGACATTCGCCACCCTCCCACCGCAACTGCCGTGGGCGCAAGAACCTGGAAGTGGCTTCCCAGCCCTTCTAGCCTGCGCCTGTCCCGTCGAGACACAGGCGGACCACGCTTTGCGGTGGGTCGAACGGCGTTGACAGATGGGCTCTCCAACACTGCTAGCCCAGCGAACACACATCCGCCGGGGATCTGGAGAACATGCCGGATTGGCCTTGGCTGCCGTCGTCCAGAGGGTTTTCCGCTTATGCGGATCCCCCTGAGAGGTCCCTGCCCATCATGGTCACCGCTATGATGGCATCGTTGGTTCATGCAGGTTCTTGGTCATCGCGGTAGCCGGACGCCCGGCCCGGAGAACACGGTCGAGGCAGTGGACGCGGCGTTGCGTGCCGGTGCCGATGGTATCGAAGTGGATGTACGGCGCAGCGCAGACGGCGATCTGGTGTGCGTGCATGACGCCCGGATACCGGGCCGGCTGACCGGTCGGGCCGTCGTCCGCCGGAGCACCCGCGAACTCAGTGATCTCGGGGTGCCGGCGCTGACCGACATCCTTGACGCATGGGACGGCCGCGGCCGTATCATTCTCGAGGTCAAGAACCAGCCGGGCCAGCCGGACTTCGACGCGCCGCGGGAACAGACCGCCCGGATCCTGATCGACCTGCTGCGGGCTCGCGGGTTCGGCCGGGCCGCCAACACCGCTTTGGCGGCTTCGTCGGCTGTCACCGTCTCCTCGTTCGACTGGTTCGCGATCGAGGCGGTACGCGACGCCGAGATCGCCGTGAGCACGGCCTTCCTGGCCATGCCGCGGATGTCGGTGACCGGCGGCATCGCCTATGTGCGATCGGCCGGGCACCAGGAGCTGCACGCTCACGTGTCGTCCGTGCTTGGTTCCGCGATGATGCCGGAACGGGCCAGGGCTGCGGGCGTGGGCCTGGTCACCTGGACAGTCGCCTCGGTGGCCGACGCCGAGCAGCTGCGTGACGCCGGTGTGGACGCGGTGATCTGCGATGATCCGGCCGAGGTTGTCCGCAAGCTCGGACCCTGACGGGGGAGGGGGACGCACCTCCCTGCGTTGTCGTCGGTCGACGCCCCAAGGACCAGGGCGCCTTCCTCCGTCGCCTTGCCGGATCGGGCGCGGATGAGCCGCTCGCTGACCGAACGCCCTGTTCTCGGGCGCTCCTAGACGATGACGCGCAGGGCTTTGGGCACGGAGCTGACCGTCAGTTCCGTCTGCGGCCCGATGTACTCGCCGTCCAGCTGAAACGGGATCGCCTGCGCGGCCGTCAGCGTGATCCGCGGCTCGTCGTGCAGCGCGAGGACGTGACGGCCTTGAGGTCCCCGGGAGCTGTGCAGCATCTGCAGGACGCTACGGGTCGTCGTGGTCACCGTCAGCCGGCGCAGGCCGACAAGGTCCAGCCCGCTGTCGAAGGAGGCGGCCGGGCAGGCACGTACCGGCCGCGCATTGAGGTACGTCCAGGGCGCGGTGTTGCACACCACGGCCATCAGCACCTGATCCGGTACCGATGCCGGGTGGCCCGGATCACCCGGCGGGGCCGTGCGCTGGGCCTCTGCCGGGGCATGTCTGCCCGTTCTATTCGTTTTATTGGACGCGGCTGGCTCGCCTGTGCTGACGGTGATCAGGGGCCAGCGGCGCCCGGTGTTGCGGACGAACCGGCCGAGCGTGGAGCGGAAGTACAGCCCGGGGGTGTTGCGGCGGCCGTGTACCCGTTTGCGCTCGACCTGCTCGACCACTGCCGCGTCCAGGCCGAAGCCGGCGCAGAAGGCGAACCAGCGGGACTGGCTCGCACCCGGGGAACGGGTGAAGGCCGCGTGCCCGAGCCCGATCCGGCGGCTGCGGCCCTCTCGGAGGGCCTCCAGCAGCTCTCCCGTCGCTTCCACCGGGGCGGCCGAATAGCCCAGCGCGCGGGCGAAGACGTTGGTGCTGCCACCGGGCACCACCGCGAGGGCCGGGGCGTCGGGGGCAGGCCCCGAGCGGAGCAGCCCGTTGACGATCTCGTTGACCGTTCCGTCACCGCCGAGCGCGACAACCAGGCCGAGGCCGTTGTCAGCGGCGCGCTCAGCGAGCTCGGCGGCGTGGCCCCGGCCCTTCGTCATGACGACGTCCACGTTGAGATCGGCGGCCAGCGCACTGACCAGCACATCCCGGATGCGTCGCGTCGTCGCCGTTGCGATGGGATTCACGACCAACAGCGCGCGCATGATGTCCACGGTAGCTGCTTGGACTTTGCCAGGCGGTCACGACGTAATCCTTGCCACCGGCGGACATCGGGCACCACTGGTGGATGTGCCCGCCACCGCCGTCTACGCGACCACGTACTGTCGGTGGGTGCCTTCCAGGATCGACCGGTACCGCGCTCGTCCGCGGGATGCCGCGCGCGCCTTGCCGGCCGCGGTGGTGTTGCTCAGCGTCGAGGGGCTCGCGCTTGTCGGTCTCGGGATGTTTCTGATCGTGCGGGGTTTCGGCGCGGGCACCGGCGACCGCGGCCGGGCCGAGATCGGTGGTCTGTTCGCCATCGCCGCCGGTGCCGGGCTCTGCCTGCTGGGGCGGGCGCTGCTGGCCGGGCGGTGGTGGGCGCGTTCACCCGTTGTTGTTGTACAGCTGTTGTGTTTTCCTGTCGCTGTCGGCCTGCTCCAGGGCCATCGTTATGGCGAAGGTATATCGATCATCGTTGTCGCGGTGGCCGTCCTCACGCTCATCGGCCTGGCAGGCGGCTATCGACCCAGTGATCCCGGCGCGCCCCGACGCTGACGGCCCGGCCCGGGCGCTCTAAGCATCCTCCAGCAGCCCGCGACGCAGCTGGGCCAGGGTGCGCGCGAGCAGGCGCGAGACGTGCATCTGGGAGATCCCGAGCTCCGCGGCGATCTGCGACTGGGTCATGTTCCCGAAGAAGCGCAGCAGCAGGATTCGCTTCTCCCGTGGGGGCAGCTTCTCCAGCAGCGGCTTGAGCGACTCCCGGTACTCGACCCCTTCCAGGGACTCGTCCTGGACACCGAGGGTGTCAGCTACCGCGGGGGCTTCGTCGTCGCCGGAGTCCGGAGCGTCCAGCGAGACCGCCGAGTAGGCGTTGGCGGACTCCAGGCCCTCCAGCACCTCCTCCTCGGTCATCTGGAGATGCGCGGCGATCTCGCTTACCGTTGGTGACCGGCCGAGCGTCTGGGACAGCTCCGACGTGGCCTTTGTCAGCGACAGCTTGAGCTCCTGCAGCCGTCGCGGCACCCGGATCGCCCAGCCCTTGTCCCGGAAGTGCCGCTTGATCTCGCCGACGATGGTCGGCGTCGCGTACGTGGAGAACTCCACCCCGCGCTCGGGATCGAAGCGGTCAACGGACTTGATAAGCCCGATCGTCGCGACCTGGGTCAGGTCGTCGAGCGGCTCGCCACGGTTGCGGAAGCGGCGGGCCAGGTACTCCACCAGCGGCAGGTGCATCCGGACGAGCTGGTCACGGATCTCCGCCCGTTCGGGAGTGCGGTCGGGCATCGCGACCAGCTGGGCGAACAGTTCGCGGGCACGTGCCCTGTCGTTGGTTTCGTCAGGGTGGCCCGAACCGTGACGCTGGTCGTCCGCTGGTCCGCCCTGGACCGTGACCGTCGCGGTGGGTACGGATGGCTCTGGCGGCAGGAGGTCGTTGTCGCCCGGCCTGGCAGCGGCGTCGCCGCCGGGCCCGTCCCGGCCGGCTTCATCAGGCGCGGCTCCGGTGGGCGCGGGTTCGTTCTGGGCCATGAGGCCATGGGCGTCATCAAGCAGAGGCCGTGAGCGCTGCGTGGCCGGGGGCACGGCGTTCTGCAACGGTCGGATGCGGCCTGCGGTCACGGCGCGCCCACCGGCCCGTTGTTCGGTGCGCCTGCATTTTTTTCCCATTGTGTCTTGGTTGTCTGCGCGGCGGTTGTGGGGCTGTATCCGTTGCTCTCGCGTACGGCGTTGTTCTCGGGGACGCCGCGTCGCTTGCGCAGCCTGATGGTGACCCGCGAATCGGTGGACACCGAGCTGGAGACCTCGTCGGCGAGGGCGGTCAGCACCGTCCAGGCGAACGTGTCGGTGGACGGGGGCTCGCCGTCCACACTGAGCACGGTCACGCCGACCTGGATGATCCCGGGGGAGAGCTCGAAGGTGCACTCCAGGTTCGAACCAGGCGCGGCTGACAGCAGCAGCAGAGCGCATGCCTCGTCCACGGCGATCCGTAGATCTTCGATGTCGTCGAGGGTGAAATCACCGCGGGCCGCGAGCGACGCCGTGGCGGTCCGCAGAACCGACAGGTAGGCGCTTGCCGCGGGGAGCGTGAGCTGCACGATGTCACGTAGTCCACCACCAGGCACGCCGGAGCTGGGAGCCGTGCCGGTGGAGGCGTCGGCGTCGGGAACCCCGCCGCCCGGGACACCGCCCTGACCGTTCGCGGTTCCGGTCGTTGGCATCGTGTCCACTGCGGTACCCCCTTGTCGCTTGTCGCTCAAGGTCTCCGGCGGCGTGAAAACCATGGTCACGCCACTGTCAACCGCCGACGTCCGTTCCCGCTTCGTGCCACCTGACGACCACCGTACCCAGCGCTGAGGTACCTCCGCAGGTTGGGTGATCAATTCTGGCGATTGTGACGGTGATTCCGGCAACGTCCCATCGCCCTGGATGCGACGATGGTCCTATTGAACCGAAAAAACTGAGATTTTTGGCCTGATAAGAGGCTTCGGCGGCAGGGCGTTCGATCAGACAGCGACGTCCGGGTGGATGGATCGCGAGGCGGCGGAGGCAGTCACCGGAGGCGCTGGGCGTCGACCGAGGACAACGCCGCGAGGCGCCGCCCGGGCCGGGCCTGGCGGATCGACTTCGCCGATCCGCCAGGCCCGGATACATCCACCCGGACGCCCTGCCCGCGGGTGCTCTCAGGCGGCCTTGGTCTCCCAGAAGATCGTGGAGATCCGGTCGATGAGGTCAAGCAGCCGCTGCCCGTCCGCCGGGTCGACCGACCCCTTGGCGCCGGCCGCTCCCGCCGCCTTGGTGGCCTGCCAGAACAGGTCATGCAGCTCGGGGTACTTCTCGACGTGGTTGGGCTTGAAGTAGTCGGTCCACAGTACCCACAGGTGGTGCTTGACCAGCTCCGCTCGCTCTTCCTTGATGGCCAGTGCCCGGGTGCGGAAGGCCGGGTCGTCGTTTCCCTGGAACTTCTCCTGGATTGCCTTCACGGACTGCGCCTCGATCCTCGCCTGGGCCGGGTCGTAGACCCCGCAGGGCAGGTCACAGTGGGCGCTGACCGTTGTCTTCGGACGCAGGAGGCTCATGCCGCCGTCCTTTCTCGTCTGGCTGGACGTATGGGGAACATCTGGTGGGCGCAAGGCGCCTGTTGATCGTCAGGCATGGCGGGCCAAAGCGGTCCGGGGCGGCAGCAGGGCTCTAGTTCCCACCGTCTGGCAACCTACCCGGATGAGGCTGGGTGTCGCGGTACGGGCGGTCTGGGTCAGTGGGGGGTCCATGCAGCCGACGCTGCGGGACGGCGATGCGTGCCTGGTGCTGTGGGGTGTGGCCCCGCGGGCGGGAGACGTGGTCGTGGCGCGGCTGCCCGGACGCGGGCTCGGCGTGAAGCGCGCGGCCTTCGTCGAGCCTGACGGGTCGTGGTGGCTGCGATCCGACAACGTCATGCTCGGCACGGACAGCGCGGCCTTCGGTTCCGTGCCGGCCGGGGACGTGCTGGGCCGGGTTGTCGCCCGCTACTGGCCGCGACCATGCTGGCTGCGCAGGGACGCGTAGAACGCGAGGCAGTCGGGGTAGGACGGGAGCAGGCCCGCGGCTTCGGCCGCCTTCAGGGCAGGGGCCTGCGCGTCCTTCTCGGACAGCAGCGGAGGCACATCCAGGGGCCACGGCAGTGCCAGATCGGGATCAAGCGGGTCTATCCCGTGCTCACGCGAGGGGTTGTAGGTCGTCGAGCAGAGATAGGAGATCGCCGTGTCGTCGGTGAGTGCCATGAAGGCGTGCCCGAGCCCCTCGGCAAGGTAGAGGCCCCGCCGGTCGACATCGTCGAGCACCACCGCCGCATGCGTCCCGTAGGTCGGCGAGCCGACTCGGATGTCGACCACGCAGTCGAGAACCCGGCCGTGCACGCATGTGACGTACTTGGCCTGGCTGGGCGGGATATCGGCATAGTGGACGCCGCGCAGCGTCCCTCGCCGGCTCACACTGTGGTTCGCCTGGGCGAGATCGAATGAGTGACCGATCGCCTTGGTCACGCTTTCGGAGCGGAACCACTCCAGGAACGTGCCTCGGCCATCGGTGTGCTGGCGGGGGGTGAACACCCAGGCGCCGGCTATTGCGAGTTCATGAACCTCCACGAACGCGCACCGTACCGGGTAACGACGTCCTTTGGGTGGCCAACGTGTCCGCCGCTGTCAGCGGACACCGCGGGCCGCCGCGGTGCCGGCTCGCGGACCGCGCCGGCCGATGCCGAGCGGCCCGAGACCACCAGAGCGGCCCGAGACCACCGCCCGGCCGGGCATCGCTGGTTTGGAGCGTCCGGCAACAGGGGACGCGGCGTCGCGGGGCTGGGGCACGCACCTCGCTGTGTTGTCGTCGGTCGCCACCCAACGCCAGGGTGACTCCCTCCGCCGCCTCGCGATGCACGCACCCCAGCCCCGCTCCTTGATCCACGCCCCTGTTGCCGGACGCTCTTATTGGTCTTCTCATGCTGATCCATTGGCATTGCGGCGTGCCGTGGCTTCTTTGGCGCGCACCTTGTGCGCCCGAGGACATGCGCGTGCTTCAGTCGGAGTCGGGAGACGCTTGTGAGCAGGCAGAAGAGCCCACGTGTCATATTGGACAGCATCCCCGGGCGATCCCCGGTTCGCCGTCCACGCCTCCCACCCGTCGAGGCAGCTCGTCCGAGGGAGTATGTGATGACCGCCACAACCGACCATTCCGTTGGTCAGGTCGGGCCTGATCCATCCGCGCGGGTGCCGGCTGCGCAGGCAGCCACCGTGGATGTGCCCGGGCCGGTCGGCCGCGATACCGACCCCGCCTTTGTCCTGCACAAGGGTGGAAAGATCGGCCTTGCGCTGACCGTCCCGTTGAACAACCGCGAGGATCTGTCACTCGCCTACACTCCTGGCGTCGCGCGTGTCTGTACGGCCATAGCGGCCGAGCCGGGGCTTGCCGACGACTTCACCTGGCGCTCCAACGCGGTCGCGGTGGTGACCGACGGCACCGCGGTGCTGGGGCTCGGCGACATCGGCCCGGCCGCGGCGCTGCCGGTCATGGAGGGCAAGGCCGCGCTTTTCAAGCACTTCGCCGGCGTGGACGCGGTGCCGATCTGCCTTGACTGCACCGACGTGGAGGAGGTCGTGGAGACCGTCGCCCGGTTGGCGCCCGGTTTCGGCGGCATCAACCTGGAGGACATCTCGGCGCCGAGGTGCTTTGCCATCGAGCGGTTGTTGCAGAGCCGGTTGGACATTCCGGTGTTCCACGACGACCAGCACGGGACGGCCATCGTGACGCTGGCCGCCCTTGTGAACGCGGCCCGCCTGACCGGCCGAGGCCTTGGGGAGCTGCGTGCGGTCGTGTCCGGAGCGGGTGCCGCGGGCGTGGCTGTGACCCGCATCCTGCTTGCTGCTGGTATCGGGGAAATTGCGGTTGGTGACAGCCGTGGCATTCTGCACGCCGGTCGTCCCGATCTCAGCCCGATCAAGGCGATGGTCGCGGCTGAGACCAATCGGGCCGGCCTGTCGGGCTCGATCAACGACGCGCTGGCCGGAGCCGATGTCTTCATCGGTCTGTCCTCGGGCAAGGTGCCCGAGGCCGCGGTGGCGTCGATGGCATCGGAGTCGATCGTCTTCGCCATGGCGAATCCCGACCCCGAGGTCGATCCGGAGGTCGCGCACTGCTATGCCCGGGTTGTGGCCACCGGCCGCAGTGACTATCCAAATCAGATCAACAATGTGCTGGCCTTCCCGGGGGTGTTCCGCGGCGCGCTGGACGTCCGCGCGAGCCACATAACCGAGCCGATGAAGCTGGCGGCGGCCGACGCGCTCGCCGCGGTGATCGCGGATGAGCTGACCGAGCAGCACATCATCCCGAGCGTGTTCGACGACCGGGTCGCGCCAGCGGTTGCCGCCGCTGTGGCCCGGCAGGCTCGCGCCGATGGCGTGGCCCGCCGGTAGAGCGGTGACGGCGGCTTTCAGGGAGCGTACCGGGAGCCTGCGCAGGAGGGTCCCCAGATAGCACCTGGCGCGCTATCTGGGTCAGACCCGGCCGCAGCCGGCACAGGGATGGTTCTCGGAGGCGTCCATCAGGGGCCGGAGCGTCCCGCAGCCCTTGTAGGTACAGGAGACGAAGTCCGTCGCGGAGACGATGACGATCGTGTCGTTGTCGCCGCGGACAGCTGGCGCGGGGTCGGCCGACGGCACGGGCGCGCGCCGTCCGCGGCGGAACCATCGGGACGGGCCTGGACCGGTCACTGGCATCTGTTTGTGTGACACCACATCGAAGAGTGGAGCACAGGTTGGACAGGCACGCGATGGGCGCCGTGCCGCGCGTGCGGCCATCGGTCTGGCTCGGGCGTGTTGCGTGCCCCAGCCCCGCGACACCGCGTCCGCGGCGCCTCTACTGTGTACCGATGCTCGCCGTTGCCGCTGTATCCCAGAGCTCAGTCGACCCGTTGGCCGGGCTGGCCGTGGGCGAGCGCCCGGAACCGTCCGTCCCGGACGGCTGGACCACGGTGGCTGTCCGGGCCGCGGCGCTCAACCATCACGACCTGTTCAGCCTGCGCGGCGTAGGGCTGCCCGCGGACAGGCTGCCGATGATTCTGGGCTGTGACGCGGCCGGAGTGAGCGCGGACGGTGAAGATGTGATCGTCCACGCGGTCGTCGGTGACCCGGCCGCGGGCGGCGGCGACGAGACGCTTGACCCGCGGCGTTCGCTTCTCTCGGAGCTGTATCCGGGGACCCTGGCCGAGGTCGTGGCGGTGCCGCGGCGCAACCTCGTGCCCAAGCCGGCGTCCCTGTCGTTTGCGGAGGCCGCCTGCCTGCCGACCGCCTGGCTGACCGCTTACCGCATGATCGTCAACCGGGCCGGGCTGCCGTCTGCCGGCGGTGGCACCCTGCTGGTGCAGGGCGCGGGTGGTGGCGTGTCCACCGCCGCGATTATGATCGGGAAGGCTGCCGGTCATACCGTTTTCGTCACCTCGCGAGACGCGTCCAAACGCGCGCAGGCAATGAAGCTGGGTGCGGACGAGGCGTTCGAAGCCGGGGCGAGACTGCCGGTCAAGATGGATGCGGTCATCGAAACCGTTGGCGCGGCGACCTGGGAGCACTCGGTGCGGGCACTGCGGCCGGGCGGCCGCATCGTCTGTGCCGGCGCGACGAGCGGCGCGAACCCGCCGGCCGAGCTGAACAGGATCTTCTTCCTGCAGCTGTCGGTGATCGGCTCTACCATGGGCACCCGCGACGAGCTGGCCGACCTCGCGACCTTGGTCGATCGGGCCGGGCTGCGGCCACCGATAGCCGATGTCCGTCCGTTGGCGGACGCCCGCGCGTCGTTCGTGAAGCTGGCCCGCGGCGAGGTGTTCGGCAAACTCGTCCTGACCGTTTCCCCCAGGTAGCGCCTGCGGCACGCCTCGAGCATCCCCAGCTCCCCGAAGCCAGGTCACGGCGTGTTCCGGAAGTCGCCGTTCGATCAGGGAGCCGCGTCCAGGTGGCTCCTGGCAAGGCCGCGAGCCACACCGATACCGGATGAGTGGTATCGGTGTGGCCGAGAACGCGGCCAGAGCGCGGCGAGCCGGACAGCTGGCTTCCGAAACGCGCCTTAGAGGCTCCGGCAATAGGACTGTCCGGCTCGCGGTGTCCGGGCGGCGCCTCGCGTCGTTGTCGTCGGTCGCCACCCAACACCAGGGTGGCTCCCTCCGCCGCCTCGCGATCCATCCGCCCGGACGCCGCTCCCTGATCGAACGCCCTACTGCCGGAGCCTCTTAG
>NZ_CAKJTM010000054.1:0-1962 GCF_917627345.1 Protofrankia sp. CiP3
CCGGCGGCAGCGGTTCTTCGAGGGCTATGTTTCAGATCTGCTCAGCCGTGATGTCAGGCAGGTGGCCGACATCGAGAAGTCCGGCGAGATGCGCCGGCTCCTTTCGTTGTTGGCCGCACAGACCGGCGGACTACTCAACATCAGCCGCGTTGCGGGCGAACTGGGTCTTTCGGCCCCGACGGTCCGTAGCTACATCAACATTCTGGAAACGGTCTACCTTGTACGGCTTGTGCCAGGGTGGTCGACAAACCTCACGACAAGGGCGGTCGCGACACCCAAAGTTATCTTCGTGGATACCGGCCTCGCCAATTACCTGGCGACGAGCCCCAACACTGACGGGCCTGTTGGTGGTCTGCTCGAGAACTTCGTCCTCAGCGAACTAGCGCGGCAGCTGACCTGGTCCCAGACATCCGTCCGACTGTATCATTACCGTGACCGGGACCAATACGAAGTGGATGGGGTTCTGGAGGACAACGCAGGCCGGGTTGTCGGTATAGAGGTGAAGGCCGCGGAGACGGTACGTGCGGCGGACTTCCGTGGCCTGAAACTCCTGCAGCGGCGGCTCGGTGCACGGTTTCACGCTGGATTCGTTTTCTACTGCGGTGCCGAATCACTCAGCTTCGGCGCGGGGCTGGTCTGTCTGCCGATCTCTGCTCTGTGGGGGACCGGGACGTGAACGTCCCGTCGGACTCGCCGAACCCCCCGACGCGTCTGCCTCGATACCGCTGATGGTGGGAGCCCGGGACACCGGGTCGGGCTGTTCGCCGCATTCTCGCACCAGCCACCCACCGCAACATCAAGTCTTCGCCATGGACCTACACGATCCGAATTCGTACCGCGTGTCGAATGAAGGGCACCAGCCCTGTTTCGGAAAGATTGGAGTTCCCACACAACAAACTTCCCAAAAGAAACAGGAACCGGTGCGCTACAACTCTACCGCTGGACTGTCCGCCGAGGGGATCGAGGAGATCGTGTGCCGGATCGAGGAGATCCTCGGCGAACCCGAAAGTGCACCGTAGACGACTGAGTCCGCAGCGCCGACGGAAAGCGCAGCGGCACCGAATACCGGAAGGCGTTCACCCCCGGTTACTCAAGCCCCGCACTCGTAGAGCCTGTTTTGAATCTTCTGTCGACCCTGCTTGCTAATGACACACAGCTACGCCTTGAGGGACCGTCCGACAGGCGGTGGTCAAAGCACCCGGCCCAGTATCGGCCACTTCTTCACCACCCTCAGCGGTACGGACGAGCGTCGAGGTTAGCAACCACCATGGGGATGTCGGCCGCCTTGGCGTGGAAGCGGCACAGCTGGGGATCAGCCTGGGAACAGTGCCCGCCTTGATTGTGCTGGCCTCAGGGTGACCGGCGACAAGGTGACCGGCGACAGGGAGCGCGGTGTCGCGGGACTGTTGCCGGTCGTTCCCGGGGAATGATGTGAATCTGCTGTTGTGGTAGGAGTGTCAGATTCACATCGTTAGAGCCTGTCTGCACCGGTCGCCCGCCGGCCCGGCGGGAACGACGGTTGGCACGGGATAGAACAGCTGAGGCCGAGGCCCGCGCGGACCGCGGACGTCGACTGGCAATCGCGGGCTTGCGCGCCCGATGACATGCTCTGGTGACCGGGCCTGCGCCTGTGGCGACGTATATTTCAGTAATGGAGCAGCGCATCAGCCTGATCACATTGGGCGTCGTCGACGTGCGGCGCGCTCGGGCGTTTTACGAGCGGTTGGGTTGGCAGGGCCAGGAGGTCGAAGAGACCGTGTTCTTTCAGGCCGGCGGCATCGCACTCGTCCTGTGGGGCCGTGACAAGCTCGCGCGCGACTGCGGTATTACGGACGGACAGGCAGGTGGCTTCAGCGGCGTCGCCCTCGCGCACAATGTTCGGTCCGAGGCGGAGGTCGACGATGTCGTCGCGATGGCGGAGCGGGCAGGGGCCACGGTCACCCGTCCGCCGGCCAAGACGTT
>NZ_CAKJTM010000054.1:2398-3051 GCF_917627345.1 Protofrankia sp. CiP3
CGGGCGAGCTGCGCGAGGTATGCATCGGTCACCTGCCGGTGCCCGATGACACCCCTCATCGACACGGCGCGGTAGGACACCTCGTCCGGCCAGAACTCGTGGCGGGGGTCGCTGGTCAGCGCCGACACGACTGCTGTTGCCGTCTGTGCGGACTGACCTTCGCGGATGAGCAGGCGTACCAGGCTGCCCTCGGTGATGGGGCAGGTCGCAAAGTGGCCGGCGGCGCTGGCGAGCCATGCCTCGGCGGTGTCGTGGTGGACGTGGTCGGCGACAACGAGCGCAATCAGCACGTTGGCGTCCAGGAGGGTGGTCACTGGTCGTCGTCCAGAGCGCGAACCTCTTCGGTCGTGATGACCGTGCCAAGGTGCACCACGGGGAGACCGGTCCGTTCGCTTCGGGATATCTCCGCCGTGCTACCGTGCCCCAGGCCGCGACGCATGAGGTCGGCAACCGTCTCGCTCAAGGTCCGTGCGGTGTCCCTGGCGATCGACATAGCTTGCCGGTGAAGATCCTCTGGTAGGTCGATGGTGGTGCGCATGCCGTCATCGTAGCATCTATACATCACGATGCAGGGATGCAATTTCGGCAGATCTGAAGATCGATATTCGGCGGATTGAAAGACGCGGAGCCGGCAGATCTAAAGATCGAAATCC
>NZ_CAKJTM010000054.1:3449-4051 GCF_917627345.1 Protofrankia sp. CiP3
GGCGGATCGAAGAGATGCTGCTACGATCACTTCGTGCGCAGGGCGGCTGACTATGTACCCAGACGAGCCGTAGAGTTGGTCACAGAGGCGTTGTCCGACACGCGGGTCGTGGTCGTCAACGGTGCCCGCCAGGTTGGCAAGAGCACCCTGGCCGAGGTCGTGCTGCGGGCGCGGGCCGACGGGGTAGCCCGGTTTCTCGATGACCCGGCGACAAGGGCCGCTGCCACCGAGGACCCGATCCGGTTCATTCGCCACGACGGCCTGATGCTCATCGACGAGGTACAACGAGTGCCCGATCTCTGGCTGGCAATCAAAAACCTCGTCGACCGTGATCCTCGGCCTGGCCGATTCCTGCTGACCGGATCTGCGCGGCTGCTCGCATTGCGCGGCCTGCCCGATGCGCTGCCCGGTCGATCCGAGACCGTGGAACTCTGGCCGTTGTCCCAAGGTGAGATCGACGGTACCCTCGACGACTTCATCGACGCTGCTTTCGCGCTCGGTGCCGACCTACGTACCGGGTCGTCGGTGCTGAAACGTAAGGACTACCTGGTCAGGATGGCCCGGGGCGGTTACCCGGAAGCATGGCGGCGAGAGAACCCGCG
>NZ_CAKJTM010000054.1:4479-30544 GCF_917627345.1 Protofrankia sp. CiP3
TCGGCGGCAGCGGTTCTTCGAGGGCTATGTTTCAGATCTGCTCAGCCGTGATGTCAGGCAGGTGGCCGACATCGAGAAGTCCGGCGAGATGCGCCGGCTCCTTTCGTGCGGACCGCGGCCACCGACCGGACGGACGTGACACCGCCACGTGGAATAAGTGGTGCATTCCGGGCGGACACCGCAGGGCTGTACGGGGGGATGCACAACGAATCCGCATGCGATACGAAGGAACTCGGCATTGATCTCACGACACACCCCGACCGGGCTGCTGCCTGGGCCGGCGTACTGGGAATCCTGTCGGCTGACATTCCCGACTATCTGGCCGGGCTTACCCCGGTGCTTCTTCAGTATGACACCTATCTCACCAACTATTCTTTTGTCGATGGGAAGGACCGGTCGGCGCCCGCTGTCATCCAGGCCGGCACCGCGGTGGTTGTTGACAAGTACGGGAAGCCGGTAACGAAATGTAATTGTGGAAATCCGCTTACTCAACCGACTGCGACCGAGGGCCTCAGGTATATCGGTACACCGTGGCCGGCGTTCTCCCGCGTATCTGTCACATCTGTGACCGTGGCCATTGTCAGTTTCACCCTCAGGGATCTGTCAAGCGGCTCGGTCTTCGATCGCCCCATCGGTACCTCCGGGGCCGAAGACGGTCCGCGGTACGTGCTGCCGCAGGCGGGCACGCAGACCGCCCCGACCACGCCTGCGCAGCCGCCGACGCCGACTGAGTCCGCGGTGCCGACGGAAAGTGCGCCGTCGATGACCGAGCCCGTGGCGCCAACGGAAAGCGCGGCGGCACCGAATACCAGAAGGCGTTCGCCCCCGGGTTACTCAAGCCCCGCCCTCGTAGAGCCTGTTGGGCGGTCTCGGGACGCACGAGCAGCCGGATCTGGCGTAGCACGGTGCGGGGGAGTCGGTGTAGCAGCGTGGCGAGGAAGGCCCGGTCGGCGGGGGTGAACCGGACCTTCTGGCCGTGCAGTTGCCGTTCGAGGACCATCACCTGATGTCGCAGGGTGAGGATCTCCGCCTCCGTGGCGTGGTCGCTCATCGACAGTAGCCGTAGCATCGCCAGGGCGTTGGTCACGCCGAGGTGGGCCAGTCGAAGCAGTATGAGGCATCCGCTCGCCTCGTGGCCGTCAGCGATACGAGCAGCATGGAAACGTTGATGAGGGCAAGATCTTGTTGTCGTGGTCAAATCGGCTGTGACCAGGGCGGACGGTATTGTCGGCACCCGCAGGGTTGGCATCCACATCGGGATTCTGGAGCGTCACACGTCCAGGGATCGTGTCCGACACGGATCATCAATATCATCCGTTCGTCGGACGTATTCTTTACCTATGCCAACGGACGTAAAGCGCCAGCCGGGTGTCACCCGGGTCTCCCGCAAGCACCAGGTCACGCTGCCCGTCAACGTGCTTCGGGACGCAGGCCTCGGTCCTGGTGATGAACTCCGGGTGACCGCTGACGGGCGCGGCAGGCTGGTTCTCACCGCTGTCCAGGATCCTCTCGAGGAGTTGATTGGTTCCGCTCCGGGGCTATCCGCCATGACCGACCTTGAGGCGTTGAGGAATGAATGGGAGCTGTAGTCCTCGACACGAGCGTGGTCCTTGCGTTGTTCGACCCGGAGGACGCTCTGCACACCTGTTCGGCTCAGGCGGCCCGCCGTCGGCGCGATGCCGGTGACGGTTTCCTGCTACCGGCAACTGTGCTGGCCGAGCTGCTCGTCGGCGCCGCGCGCAGGAGCGACGAGGAGGCTGCCACGCGCCGACGGCTCACCACCGCCGCGTTCGGGCCGCCCTATCCCGTGGACGAAGCTGTCGCGGTTGCCGCCGCGCGATGGCGGGCGCGGCACCAGTCCCTACGGTTACCGGATGCGCTCGTGCTCGCTACCGCAGACGTCGTTGACGCTGAGATCATCCTGACTGGGGATAGACGCTGGAAGGGCCTCGACGGCCGGGTCGAGGTCGTCCAGGGGGTGTAGCTACCCACGGTGCCGGGTTCCCGCTTTCGTAGACAGTGACCTTCAGGTTCGTTGTCTCCGAAAGTGGGAACCCTCCGATCTGTCATGAGCTGAGCTGGCCTCGGGCGACGAGTTGGTGGAGCAGGGGCCGCAGCGTGGTGGGTATCTGCGGCTCGTAGAGGGTGGTGGAACGCTGTCGGCCGGTGGGGTCGGTGACTGTGAGCTGGTACTGATAGTAGTCCGCGCCTTTCGGGGATGGGGGCTGATCGTCCCACCTGATGGTGTTAAGCGCGGCTTCGGTCTTTCTGGCCTGGTCCGGGGGGAGCTGGTCTGTGTCGAGCACGGCCCGCAGGGTCAGGCCGGCGAAGCCGCCGCTGCGTTCGAGTTCCACGCGCATCTGTTGATGGTCCCGCGGTCGCGGAGGTCGGGCAGCTCGAGCCTGGGTGGGACACGGCGGATGAGGGGTTGTCAGGCTATGGGGACCTTCACCGCATCCCAGCCGTTTTGGACCGCCTGTGCTTCGTCGCTGGTCGGGCCGTAGATCTGTCGGGAGCGGCGGAGAGTGATCCGGGCGAAGTCGCGGAACTCGGCGTTTGGGGGTAGCTGGGGGTCCAGGAGCGAGGTATACCAGATGGCGCCGGGTACTTCCCAGGCGAAGCCGCCGAGGGCATCGGCGACGAGGTAGAAGGCGCGGTTGGGGATGCCGGAGTTGCGATGCACCCCGCCGTTGTCGTCGGCGGTGTGGACGTAGTGGTTCATGTCAGCGGGCTGGTTGTCGTGTGGGTTGGCGGTGCCGGGTGCTTTCATGGACCGCAGGGCTGGTTGGAGAGCGGGTCCGACGATGTCCGCGCCGATCAGCCAGTCGGCGTCGGAGGCTTTCTGGCTGAGCCGGAACTGTTTGACCAGGCTGCCCATCACGTCGGAGAGGGACTCGTTGAGGGCTCCGGACTGGCCGCTGTAGGTCAGGTTCGCTTCATGTTGGGTTACGCCGTGGGTGAGTTCGTGGCCGATCACCTCGATGCCCGCGGTGGTCCGGGTGAATATCTGGCCGTCGCCGTCGCCGAAGAACATCTCAGCGCCGTCCCAGAAGGCGTTGTCGTAGTGCTCGGCGTAGTGGACTGCGCCGTGCAGAGGCATCCCTTGGCCGTCGATGGAGTCGCGTTGGAAGACGCGCCAGTAAAAGTCGTAGGTCATGCCGAAGCCGTCGTAGGCTTCGTCGACGGCTGGGTCGCCGGTTGCTTGCTCGCCCTCGCCTCGTACCCGGGTGCCTAGCGTCTGACTCTGCTGCTGCTGCTGGTCGTAGATGGTGCGCTGAGGCCGGCCGCCCTGCCGGCCGAAGGTGATCCGCCGGGCTGTCGGGCCGCCGGACCGGGCGGCTGTCTCGGCGCGGGCCAGCCGGAACGAGTGGTCTAGCTGCAGGGTGCGCAGCGCCGCAGCCCGCACCTGCTCGGTTTCGCCTTCACCGACAAGTCGGGCCAGCAGATCGGGGGGGATGATGCAGTGCAGCGGTTGGTGAGGTGTCGTTCCCGAACCGTAGGTTGCCATGAGTGTTCCTTTTTTGGGTTTCCGTGTCAGGTGGTTGCCCAGTGGCATACCACCTATGTGACCGATCGATTGTGGATTCACATGTGTGGTCGTCTTTCGATGTGTCCCAGGAGCAAGTCGTGGACGAGGTGCAACCCGGGGTGTTGGCAAGGGGCGAACCAGAAAGTGCCGCGTCCGGGCATCTCTCGGACAGGCGTGAATGTTACCGTCATACGGCGGGTGGCATCCCGCTCTGGTTCATCGGCTGTTGCAAACAAAGATGTTGCAGGGTAAGGGGACGACCATGTTCCACTACTGATCGTCAGGGGAGGGGTAGCTCCCCGAACTCATTCCGTATGCCTGGCGGAATAAGGGCCGCAATATAGTTTTGCGGCAGGTGGTCGACGACTGAATACTGAGGATGCAGGTGCCGTAGCAGCCACATCTGGCGTTCGACGAATCCGAGAAGCGCCTCGGGGGCTATGAAGAGGTCGTTCGTCTGCGACGATGCCGGACTCTCGATCCACGGCCATTTCCTACTGTACCTCAACTCGTGCTCAGGATAGTGGGCGAAATGACCGGATGTCGAAGGAGGAAGACGCGGCACAGGGTCGTTACGATACACGTAGCGGATTACGTTTCTGCCCAGGAACTCGTGCCTCTTACATGCCAAAGCCAGCGCGGGTGAGCCGATCATTGGCTGGCCGAAAGTGTATACTGCATGGAGTATCTGGCCGATGTCCCGATAGCGTGCGTTGTTTTTCAGCATGATTCCCATCATCGAGGCGATGGCTGCGCCGTAGCTGTGGCCTGTTATGTAGAGCCGCTCCAGCGGTTGAACCTGCCGGTCTCTCTCCCCTAGGATGTTTACCGCACCCTCATTCGTCGCAGGTTGCAGGGCGGCACGCAGAATCTCTACGATCTTATCGCTGGTCGCCCGTGTGTTCCGGTAAAATCCGGCGTGCACGTCGAAGTAGTTCTTTGGATCTTGTTCGTTGCCGACGCAGATTTTGAACTCCTCTGGCTCGATGTCGGCGACGGCGAACCAGTTTAGAAGATTTGTTGGCTCTGTGCCACGGTAGGCGAGAATTCCAATTCTACCATCTTGACTTTGTAGAATAAAGGCCGTGGACCACAGCAGCATCCCGTCAACATAGTCTGCGACAATGCGACAGCGGTTACCTTCGAGTCCCAGTCGGGCCATGGTCTCCGAAAATGTGCTGCCGCCGTCCTTTGTCCGTGCGGAGTCTACCCTCTCATATGCGTACCCTGCACAAGTCGCCAGCACATGAGCGACAGTATCGTTGGGATGGACCTGCACCTGTAGGAGATCAGCAACCAAGTTTGGGTAGACAGGCAGCCCGTCTGGCTGGCTAGGACTAGGTTCGAGCGGTGATGGCGCTTTGACAGTAGTGACCAACATGGGTCACCTCCATAGATTTACCCGCAACGAGACGCTGCGGGAAGGGATGGCATGGAGACATCTTTCCGTTGGCGTGGGCCGGATCCGTCAGCACTTGGCTGTGTCCCTGCTATCAACACCTACCACGGCAGGCCGCCACCAATCCTCGACAATGAAAGAAACTTGGTAACTCTTGGGGGCTTCCGGCCTTTGATGTCGCCTTTCGGTATATCTGCGCCCCGGTCCGGCTGTCGATTGACTGGACGCTGTTGCGTTGGCTGGGCACGGTGGCCGGGCTCGTCGGGCATGATCGGGTGGTGCATCGTCGTCGTGTCCATCCGGCGGTTCCGGTCTCGGAGTTCGCCGCGTTCCGGTTCCCGCCAGAAGTGATCGTGCTGGCGGCGCGCTGGTATTTGCCTACGCCTTGTCCTACCGAGAGGTTGAGGAACTGCTCGCCGAGCGCGGCATCGTCGTTGACGCTGTCACGCTGGGTGCAGCGTTCAGCCGCTTCTGATGGACGCCGTCCGGCCGTGTCGCCACCTGCCTGGGGATCGATAGTTCGCCGATGAGATGTACGTCATAGTCGTCGGCTGACGGGCCTACCTGTACCGGGCAGTCGACCAGTTCGGCCAGGTCATCGACGTGCTTGCCTGCGAACGTCGGGACCTGGCCGCGGCCCGCCGGTTCTTCACCCGGGCGCTGTCCCGCGACCGCCGACACGTTGAGGCGACCATCGACCGGGCCGCCGGCTACGTAGCCACGGGTGCTCGAGGAGCAGCTCCCCGCCGCACAGCACGTCGACGCCGCCAGGCAACAACCCGACCGAAGCCGATCACGGTAGGTTGAAAGCCCGGCTCCGGCCGATGCGCAGCCTGAAACGTCTCCGCTCCGCCCAGGTGATCGGCTCCGGACATGTCCAGCACATCCGCCGCGGACACTACGAACTCGCCGTCGAAGCCGGTGGGGGCGTGGTCCGCACGGCCGATCCGAACGGCCTCGGACGGATCGCCGCGCCACACCGAACAGCGGCGGTCGAGACGCACCGGGATCGGCCTGCGGTGGGGACGCCCGTCCGTACCGCTGAGGGCGGTGAAGAAGTGGCCCGTACTTGGGCCGGGTGCTTTGCCCTGGATGTGATGCTCCAGCATCGATCCGGACGGGTCCTGGATATGTTTGCGTACCCGTATCCTGTGGGGGCGAACTGGGAGGAGACTGCGGTGGCGGATGCGAATGTGCGGATTCCGGCGGAGGCGCGGGATCGGCTGGCGGAGGTGGCTGCGGCGGAGGGGCTGTCGTCGCGGGCGTATCTGGCGCGCTTGGCGAGCACGCTGCTGACGCCGGCTGAACGAGCGGAGCGCGCCGAGCGGGCGCGGGCGGTGCTGCGGGAGTGGAGCGGCTACGACCCGACGGAAGAGGAGGCCGCGCAGGCCGATGCCGAGCTGGACCGTCGGCTGGCGCGGGCGTTGGTGCGGTGAGTGACGCGCTGCATGTGGTGCTGGACGAGACGGCGATGGTCTTGGCCGGTTACGGCAACAGGCTGGCCTCCCGGCTGATCCAGCGCGCCCACACCGTGCCGGGCCATTTCCTGTATGCCCCGGCGCAGCAATGCGCCTGGGCTACCTGACCGACCTTTGGGGACCCATGGGACGAGATACCCACAGATCATCAGGAGTCGTGCCTCTGAGCAATAACCTCGGCCCTGTGTGTCGCACCCCGACAGCTCCACAGCTCCAGTCACTCTTCGTGATCGGCGGCCCGCCGTCTCACCGTCCCTGGGGACACCTCAAACTGCGGCCCCAACCCCCATCCCGACATGCGAGCATCGCTACATACAGTCATAGCTACTTTGACTAATTATTCTTATGGAAGTCCCATTCTGGACCATATGGATGCCTGTGGATCGGTTCCTTCCATTCGTTTTCTTTCATTTTTTTCACATCATCTTCCGCGATAGAGGGTACGAAAAACGCGGATTCGTCCTCGGCCAGATGGAATGTCGATGTGCTGCCCGTCAGCGCCGGAGTTGCGACTAGCGCACCGACAGCAAGGAGCGTCGCGATCAGCAACATCAAAACTGGCTTGACGGTAAACATGGAAGCTGTCTTCATAGATACTCCTTCTGAGCTGCCAGCTTAACCAATATCAAGCTGGAACGGGTTTATGTTTGAAGGATAGGTAGTGCGTGCGTAGCCGGTCAACTTTTACGGTGTGCCGGTGCATTTGCGCAGCTCACACAGGTGTTTGCCCGGGGCATTCTCCGGCGGGGCTGCTGTGGTCTTGATTGGCATATTAGATTAATTTATTTTTTGTGGAGTCGGGCCGGGCGGTCATGTGTGTCCGAGGCTCGGCCGGTGCCGGTACTGGACGTCACCGAACGTTAGAGGATTTTGACGATGTGCCGGTGTTGCGGGGCGATCATCGTCCCGAGCGGGGGCGACGAGACGGTGCCGGTCGAGCGCGCGCAGACGGTGGTCGCCCCAGGATCCCCGCCCCAGGATCGTCGCTGCGGGTCGGCCCGCAGGCCCTGGCCCGCGCTGCGGTGGCGATCTGAGCGAATCAAGGTAACCATTAGTACTTGATAGAAGACTCAGGGTAGTTATCCGTGCTTGGTTTGGGCGGTTTCCTTCCTGCGTCGCCGGGCATCGGGAGCGTTCATGGCTGCTCGGTAGACCGCGCCGGAGGACGTCGTGCTGTGCCCGGGAGCGGAGGCGGAGACGAAAGCGGAGACGGAGACGGCGACGGCGGAGGCTCTGGTCGGGACAGGCCGCGGATCCGAGGCCGCGGGCGGGTGGTCCGGCAGTGCGGCGGGAGCGTGGCGATCCGCGGTGGTGCTGGCCAGCGCCCTCATCGCGGTGCTGGCCAGCTGGGATCTTAACGACTTCGGCAGCGCCCACACCAGGAGCGTTGTCTCGCAGAGCGCCTTCGTTACCGTGTCGCTCCTGGCCGCTGCCCTGTGCGCCTATGCCGGCCGCTGTACCCGCGGCCAGGAGCGGCTCGGCTGGGCGCTGCTTGCGGTTGCGGTCGCCTCGTTGAGCGTCGCTCAGGTCGTCGCGTTCGTCTCGCTGGTGGTCACGGACTCGTCCCCGCCGCTTCCGGTGGACATCGGCGAGCTGGCCGCGGTTCCGTTCGCGTTGACCGCGGTGATCGTTCTCGCGAACGGTTTCCTGGGGGCGGTCGAACGTGCCCGTGTCGCCATCGATGGAGTGATCATTGCGTTGGCGGTGCTGCTGTTGACCTGGGAACGGTTTCTCAAGCCCGTTTACCGCCCCCACGCGATCGCCGGCATGGAGCGACACATCGCCGTCGTCCACGTCATCGGCCATGTTGTCATCATCGGCGCGGTGGTGGCGCTGGGGTTTCGCGGTCGGCAGGGCGGTCGGCTTCCTCTGGTGCTGGTCGCCGCGGGACTACTGGCGCAGGCCACGGGCGAGGTCGGCGACCACTATCTCGAGGCGACCGGTCGCAACAGCACGGGAACCGCCTTGGACACGGTCGGGATCGGCGGCTATCTGCTGATCGCTTTCGCGGCTGCCGCGGCGGTCACGACCACCCTGCCGGAACGGCACACACCCACCCCCGACCGGCTGGGCCGCGCGCGGCTGGTGGTCGAGATCCTGCCGTACCCACTTGCGCTAGCGGCGTTGAGCTGGGGAATTGTCAACGGGTTCCGCGACGCGGACGGGACCTACGTGCCGCTGCTCGCGGCTCTCGGCGTCGCTCTGCTCGGGCTCGTCACCGCGCGGGCGGTCCTGACCATCCTCGCCAACGCCAGTCTCACCCGCCGGCTCGGGCGGCAGCGAAACACGCTGGAGCGGTTGACCCGTCAGCAGGAGCTGATCCTCAACTCGGCTGGGGACGGCATCTATGGCGTGGACGTCGACGGCCGCGTCACCTTCGTCAATGACGCGGCCGTGCGCCTGTTGGGCAGCACCGCGGACGCGGTTGTCGGTCAGCCCCATGAACTGATCGTGACGACCCCGGCCGCTGCCGCCGGCCGGTCACCTGATGGGCGGTCACCTGATGGGCGGGTCGCGTCGTCCGTGGCGCGGCCCTCGGAGGGCAGGCCGGGTGAGTCGGTTGAGATCCGCTACTGCCGAGCCGACGGCACGACCTTTCCCGCTGAGCACACGGTGACTTCGATCATGGATGATGGGGCTGTCGCCGGTGCGGTGGTGGTGTTCCGAGACGTGACCGAGCGACGGGTAGTCGAGCGAATGCGTAACGAGTTCATCTCCGTCGTCAGCCACGAGCTCCGAACCCCGTTGACGTCGATCCGCGGTGCGCTCGGCCTGCTGGCCGGCGGGGTGCTCGGCGGTCTTCCGCAGCGGGCACAGCGGATGACCGACGTCGCTGTGGACAGTACCGACCGGCTGATTCGCCTGATCAACGATATCCTCGACGTCGAACGGATGGCCGCTGGCAGGCTTGTGCTGCAGCGGCGTACCTGCGAGGCCGCCGATCTGCTCGCCGCCGCTGTCACCGAACTGGCGGCGTTCGCCGACGAGGCAGGGGTGATCCTGCGTACCGACGTGACCAATGGCGCGGTGTGGGCGGACCCGGACCGGATCAACCAGACGTTGACGAACCTCATCGGCAACGCCGTGAAGTTCTCCGCCCGCGGCGGCACTGTGACGATCAGCAGTATGCCGCAGGACCGCGGCCAGTTGTTCCGCGTCCGCGACGAAGGCCGTGGGATTCCGGCGGACGCGCTGGAGAAGGTGTTCGGCAGGTTCGAGCAGATCGACGCCTCCGATTCCCGGCAGAAGGGCGGCACCGGGCTGGGGCTGGCGATCTGCCGGGGAATCGTGGAACAGCACGGCGGCCATATCTGGGCGGAAAGCGAGCCGGGGCGCGGGGCGACCTTCTCGTTCCGGCTACCGGCGGTTCACCCGATGGCGCACAGCCGTGAATCACGGTCGGTACTGATCTGTGACGACGATACGGCTTTGTTGGAGGTCCTGCGCACGGTACTGGAAGATCAGGGCTACCGCGTCGTGTCGGCCAGCTCAGGGCGTGAGGCACTTGAGCGGGCGACAGCCGACCTGCCGAACGTGATCGTTCTGGACCTGCTCATGCCGGGACTGAACGGCTGGGAGACCGCGGTCGAGCTGAAACGACGGCCGCGGACCGCGGATGTCCCGATTGTCATCCTGTCCGGGCTCACCCCGGACGACAGCAAGGCTGTGCCGGCCGCCGACGCGTGGATACCCAAGCCGTTGGGTCTCGGCGAACTGGTCAGGGCTCTCGAGCGCGTCCTCGACGGGCAGCCGCACCCACGCCGCGTCCTCGTGGTGGAGGACGACGAGGGGCTCGGCCAGGTCCTCATCGAGAGGTTCGCCGGCAGCGGCCTGGAGGCCGTCCTCGCGGTGACCGGGGAGCAGGCCGTGGAGCTCAGCCAGCGTCTGCTGCCGCAACTGATAGTCCTCGACCTCGACCTGCCCGAGCTGGACGGCTTCGGCGTGGTCGACCGGCTGCGCCGGGACGACCGGCTCCGTGGTGTGCCGGTCGTCGTCTACACGGCGCTGGACCTGAGTGACGATGAGCGACGCCGGTTGATGCTCGGCGAAACCCATTTCATGACCAAGAGCCGCACCAGGCCGGAGGAGTTCGAGCAACGCGTCGTCGGACTCCTCAACCGGATCACCGATACCCAGCCCGCCGCCGGGGAGGACATCGACCGGCAGGCCGATGATCGGCAGGAGGGCTGACGGCGGCCGACGGCGGCTGGCGGCGGCGCGATGCGTTCGCCGCCGCGCGGCCGGCGGACTCAGGTTTCCGCATGCATGGAGGGACGGGTCTACGAGATGAGCGGGGAGGACCGTGAGCGTTCATCACATCCTTGTCGTGGACGACGACGAGGCGATCCGCGAGGTGGCCCAGATGAGCCTGGAGATGGTCGGCGGCTGGGAGGTGAGCACGGCGAGCGGCGGGCAGGAGGCGCTGGCCATGGCGGCGGCACGATGTCCCGACGCGATCCTGCTCGACGTGATGATGCCGGGGATGGACGGTCCGACGGCGCTGGCGCGGCTGCGGGCACAGGAGCTGACCCGGATGATCCCGGTCGTCTTCCTCACGGCGAAGGTCCAGAGCAGCGAGCGGCAGCGCTGGGCCGCTCAGGACGTCGCCGGCGTGCTGACCAAACCGTTCGACCCGATGAACCTGGCGGACCAGGTGGCCGCCTGCCTGGCGTGGACCGACTGAGCGCGGCTCCCCGGCATGCGGACGTCTCCCGCGCGGTGCGGGCGGTCTGGGAGCGCGCCGGGCCCGTGCTGCTCGCCCGGATCGACGTGTTGGATGATGCGGTCGCCGCGCTGCTGGAGGGCCGCCTCGACGAGGCGGCCCGGGAACGCGCCGCACGCGAGGCGCACAAACTCGCTGGATCAGCTGGTACCTTCGGCTTCGGCCACGCCTCCGATCTTGCCCGAGACCTCGAGCGCATGTTGGCTGCGGACGGTCCGCGGGACCACGCGGCGCTGTTGCGAGGATGCGGCCTGCTTGAGGGGATACGGCAGGAGATCACCACGCCTGGCGGCGGCGCCGCCCTTGCCGACGGCGTCACCGTCCCTGGCGATGGCGATGGCGTCACTGTCCCTGCCGACGGCGTCCCGGCAGGGGCGCGACGGGACGACAGGCCACGGCTGCTGGTCGTCCACGCCGACAGCGAGGTCATCGAGCCGATCGTGGCAGCCGCCACAGCCCGCGGCCTCCAGCCCGCGGCCTCCAGTGCGCGGCCGTGTCTGACGCGGCGGCCGCTCGGCTGGCGTTGGCCGACTGTCCCGACGTCATCGTGCTTGACCTGGCATTGCCCGGCGGCGCGGCGCTGGAGCTGCTCAGTGAGTTCGACCGGTGCGAGCCCAGCCCGCTGATGCTCGTCATCGGTGGCACCAATATCCTCGGCGACCGGGTACAGGCGGCCCGGGCCGGCGCTCGTGGCTTCCTGCCCCACTCGCTGGCGCCCGACCGTCTGGCGGCCGCACTGACCGCCGCGCTTGACCGCCGCCAGCGGGGAGTGGCGAGACTGCTCGCCGTCGACGACGATCCCGCCATCCTGGCGGCGTTGCATGCCATCTTCACGGACGACGCCCTGCGGTTGACGACTCTCGCCGAGCCGCTGCGTTTCTGGGATGTGCTGGAACGGACCAGGCCCGACCTCGTACTCCTCGACGTCGACATGCCGGACGTCACCGGCATCGAGCTGTGCCGTCTCGTCCGCGGTGACGACCGGTGGGCCGGGCTGCCTGTGCTCGTCCTCACCGCCGCCGCCGACCCGCATACCGTCCAGGAGGTGTTCTCGGCCGGCGCCGACGACTACGTGACCAAGCCGATGGGGGGAGCCGAGCTGCGCACCCGCGTCCGGAATCGGCTCGATCGCGTCCGGCTGTATCAGGCGCTCGCCGAAACCGACCCGCTCACCGGGCTGACGAACCGGCGCAAGTTCGAGCACGAGATGGAGCGCCTCGAGGCCACCGCCCGCCAGACCCACCTGCCGCTGACCTTCGCGCTGCTCGATCTCGACCGGTTCAAGGGGGTCAACGACCGGTACGGGCATGCGGTGGGCGACCGGGTGCTGCAACGGCTCGCCGCGGTGCTCAGCGCGTCCTTCCGCGCCGACGACGTCATCGCGCGGTGGGGCGGCGAGGAAATCGCGCTCGGCATGTACGGCATGACCCGCGATGACGGTGTCGCGCGTGTCGCCGACGCGCTCGCCGCGTTCAGGCAGGAACGGCTCCGGGCCGGTGACAGCCCGCCCTTCCGGGTCACCTTCACCGCCGGGGTGGCCGAGTACGGCGTTGACGGGCGTGGCCTGCACGAGGTCTACCGGGCCGCGGACCACGCGCTCTACCAGGCCAAGGCCCTCACCGGTGACCGGGTCCTGCCCGCCGGCTGGCAGCCCACGGTGGCTGACCGCCAGCGGATGCCCGACGTCGTCGTCATCGACGACGACCCGATACTCGCCGACCTGCTCACCCACGCGCTGGAGACGCGCGGCTACCGCGTCGTGTGCCTGGGCGACGGGCGCGAGGCGCTGCGCCGGCTCACCGGACCGGACCGGATGCGCGCCCGGCTCATCCTCCTCGACGTCGACCTGCCCGAGGTCAACGGCTTCGACGTGCTGCGCCAACTCCGCCGGGACGGTGTGCTCGCCACCTCGAAAGTCATCGTCCTGACCGTACGGTCAACCGAGCCGGAAGTCCTCGAGGCACTCGAGCAGGGCGCGGCCGACCACATCGCCAAGCCGTTCAGCGTCCCCGTCCTCCTGCAACGGGTACGGCGGGCAATCGCGTCATGACGATCGTCCAGCTGCTTCGCGCGGTTGTGGCCACCGAGGCGCTGTTGCTGGTGCTGCTGCTCGCCGCGCTCGCCGCGACCGCGTCCTACGCCGCTGTGCGTCGGCGGCGCGACCGGGCCCGGCTCGCCCGGGTCATGGGCTCCCGGGCCGGGCCCGCCACCAAGACACCAGCGGCGGAGCCGTCCCACCGGTTCGCGCAGCTGCCGCGGCGGCTGCGCCTGGCCACCCTCGCCGATCTCACCGGTCCCGTGCACGGGACCGCGTCCGACCTGATCCTGCGACGGGCCGGCTCCGCCGACCTGATCGGCGAGGCCGCGGGGTGGTGCCGTAGCCGCCGCTGGTGGCGGCGGCTACGCGCGGTCCGGACGCTCTCGCTGCTCGGCGGGGGCGCCGATACCGTGCCCGCGCTGTTTGCCGACCCGCACCCCCAGGTACGCGCCGCCGCCGCGGCCTGGGCTGCCGACCATCCTGACCCGGCACTCGCGGACCGGCTGGTGGACATGCTCGACGATCCGATGCTCCGGTGCCGCTTCGCGGCAAAGGCCGCGCTGCTGCGGATCGGTCGTCGCGGTGTGCGGCCGCTCGTGCGCTACCTCACCGCGCCGGACGTCCACCGGCTGGCCAGCGCGCTCGAGGTCGCGGCCGGACTAGCGGAACCCGCGTTGCTCGCCCCCGGCCTCCTGCACTGCCACAGCCCCGATCCGTCCGTGCGCTCCCGTGCCGCCGAGGTGGTCGCGGCGATCGGCGGCGCCGAAGCGGTCGCGAGCCTGGCGGAACTGCTCCGTGACCCTGACGTGACCGTCCGCGCGACGGCTGCCCGGGGCCTCGGCGCGCTCGGCCACTGGCCCGCCGCACCCGCGGTGGCGGACGCATTGGCGGATCCCAGCTGGGAGGTCCGCCGGCACGCGGCGCTCGCGCTGCGGCGGATGGGCCCGGCGGGCTACCTCTACCTTCGGCGGGCGTTGCGGCAGGCGGACCCGTACGCGGCGGACATGGCCCGCCAGGTGCTGGATCTCCCGTACCTGGCATCGACGCCGTGAGCCCGTCCGATGCGCTGGCGGCGCTGCTGTCGGGACTGACCTGGGTGGTGCTCGGGTACTTCCTCGTCGCGAACGGCTACCAGACGCTCCTGCTCTGCGGTGCGGGCCGGGAGCTGATCCGGCACCGGTACATGATCCGCGGGGAGCGGCTGGACCCGCTGCTCGGATCCGCGGCGGTACCCCGGCTCAGCGTGCTCGCTCCCGCGTACAACGAAGCGGCAACCGTGGCGACCAGCGTCCGCTCGCTGCTGACCCTGCACTACTCCAATCTTGAGCTGGTGCTTGTCAACGACGGCAGCACCGACGCGACGCTCGCCGTGCTCCAGCGGGAGTTCGAGCTCCGCCCGATTCATCCGATCTACCGCCGGGTTGTGGCCACCAAGCCTGTCCGCGGGCTCTACCAGTCGAGGACCAACCCCCAGCTGCTCGTTGTGGACAAGGACAACGGCCGCAAGGCCGACTCGCTCAACGCCGGCCTGAACGTCGCCACCGGGGAGCTGGTCTGCGCCATCGACGCCGACACGATCCTCGAACCGGACGCGCTGCTGCGGATCCTGCGCCCTTTCCTGGACGCCGAGGATGTTGTCGCCGCCGGCGCCACGATCCGCGTCGTGAACGGGGCGTCCGTGCGCGGCGGCAGGGTCGAGTTCGTCCACGTGCCCCGGCGCCCGCTGCCTGGCATCCAGTGGGTCGAGTACCTGCGAGCCTTCCTCTACGGCCGGCTCGGCTGGAACCAGCTCGGCGGCAACCTCATCATCTCCGGCGCCTTCGGTGTCTTCCGGCGTGACGCGATCCAGGCGCTCGGCGGCTACGTCCACGACACGGTCGGCGAGGATATGGAACTCGTCGTGCACCTGCGCAGCCACGGATTGGCCACCGGCGGTCCGAGCCGGGTCGTCTTCGTGCCCGACCCGATCGCCTGGACCGAGGTACCGGAATCCCTCGCGGTGCTCGGCCGGCAGCGCGACCGCTGGCAACGAGGCCTCGCCGACGTGCTCCGTCGATATCGATCCCTGCTGTTCAACCCCCGCTGGGGTGTGCTGGGCCTGGTGGTGTTCCCCTACTTCGTGCTGGTCGAGCTGCTCGGCCCCGTCATCGAGGCGCTCGGCCTGCTCGGGCTTGTCGCGGCCATCGCCCTCGGGGCGATCAATCTGCCCTTTGCCGCGTTGTTCCTCCTCGTTGCCTACGGCTGGGGAGTCCTGCTGAGCCTCAGCGCGGTCCTCCTCGACCAGAGCACCGGCCACGGCCCCGGCAATCCCCTCGATCTGGCCCTGCTCATCTCCTGGTCCGTCCTGGAAAACCTCGGCTACCGCCAGCTCACCGTCATCTGGCGGCTGCGTGGCATCCTCAACTTCCTGCGTGGCCGGCAGGACTGGGGAACCATGGTCCGGCGCGGCTTCAACGCGGCGGAAGAGCAGGTCATGGAGGCACCCGTCCCAGCAAACCGATCATGATGGGCGGGCCGGCAGCCCGACGGGCCTGCTTCGGTGGATCGAAGGAACGCCACCGGCAGCGGTCAGCTTCCCGCCGGTACCGGTGAGGGACGAGTGACGATCGGGATGATCGGCGGCGGCGGTGCTTCGGGGAGGTCCGGGCACACCCGGTCGAAGGTGACGCCAGGCGCGATGGCCGACCATTCCGCCTGGGTCGGGTTGGCCCCGGCCAGGCGGCAGGCACGGGCCACCGGGTCTGTCACCGCGGCGCGCAGCGGGGCGATGTTCCACCTGACGACGTTGCCGTACTCGTCGTACGTGGTCAGGGTGTCCCCCTGGTCGGAGAACGCCACGCCACGTGGATAGGTCTGTAGGGTCACCGCCGTGACCCGGTGGGGTGCGGCGGTGACCGTCACGTCCCACAGCACTATTTCGTCACCGCCGTCGGCGGCGGCGAGGGCCCGTCCGTCCGGGCTGAACGCGATGGAGGGCACCGGTACGTCGGTGCTGATTGTCGCTCGGAAGACCGGCGCGGCGGGCGAGGAGACGTCGAACAGGTAGGTGTGCTCAAAACTGGCGACCACCAGGGTTTTTCCGTCGGGCGAGAAACGGGCGGTGCCGGAGATAGGGAGGTAGGGATGGTCCGGGTCCGCGAGCCTGCTCAGCGGCTTCGGACGGCGGGGATCGGTCATGTCGTACAGCCGCGCACCGCACAGGAGGAGGCGTCCCCGCGGGTCGAACATCACCGGGCAGTTCGCGGTGTATTTCTCGGTGAGGGCTGAGATCCGGGTGGCATGACCCCGGTCGGAGACGTCCCAGACGGTTGTCGGTCCGCGCAGGAGGCTGACGGCGATGAGCCTGTGGTCAGGCGAGAGCGCCAGGTCCTCGACAAGGTCAGGACTGTCGGCGGCGCGGAACTGTGCTGTCGACACCGGCACCGCGGGGTCCGAGACGTCCCACACAGCCACGGTCCCGTCGTCTGCCCCGGTGGCGAGAGCGCGGCCGTCCGGGGCGAAGGCCACCTTCGGTGTGTCCGGGACATCGACGGTGCCGGCGTCCTGACCGGCTGACCGGCCTGTCAGGCGCACCAGTACGGGCCGACCGCCGGAACCCCAGGCTGCCAGCAGCTCGCCGGTCGGGTCGAGGGCCGAGAAGCGCAGTGAGGTGTAGGGACTCTGGTAGAGCGGGGGTCTTCCAACGACCGGCTGTGCTGACCTCGCGGGGGCCAGCCGGTCCGCCAGGGACCAGAACAGCACCGTGCCGTCGCTGCCGCCGGCGGCCAGGGTGCGACCGTCCGGGGAGAAGCCCACCGCCCGGATCAGGTTCCGGTGCCCGGTGAAGACGGCGGTGCGTACCGGCGCCGCTCGATCGGCGATGTCCCACAACACGACGCTGCGATCCGTGCTGCCCGTGGCCAGGCTCCTGCCGTCCGGGCTGAAGACGACCGCGCGTACGGCGCCGCCGTGGCCGCTCAGGCCGGCTGTCTGGTACGGGTGCGTGGGATCGGTCAGATCCCACAGCCGTGCCTGCGCGTCGTCCGTCCCGGTGGCCAGCGTGTGCCCCTCGGGGCTGAAGGCTGCGGACAGCACCGCGGGACGGCCGGCTGGGGCGAGGACCGCCTGCCGGCGCGGGTGGGAACGGTCCGTCACATCCCATACCTCTGTGGTTCCGTCCTGCCAGCCGAGGGCCAGCAGCCGTCCGTCGGGGGAGAACACGGCGGTGTTGAGCGGGCCGTCGTGGCGGGGTAACCGGGCCAGGCGGGTCGCCTCCGGGGGACGGGCACCCACCGCCCACAGCGAGGGCACACCGAGGTCGGAGGCGAGCAGGGTGCGTCCGTCGGGGCTGGCGGCCGCGCTCTGGATGACTGTCCCAATCCCGCTGACGGTTCCCAGGCCGACGGGATGCGCGGGGTCCGCCAGGTCGAACATCCCCAGGACGCCGTCCTGGCCCAGCAGGTACAGCAGACGCTCACCATCGTCGAGCCAGGACGCCGTCACACCCTGGGTGAACGTCGGCGGGCTGTGCGCAACCACGTCGGCGAGCTTGCGGCGGTGGTCGGGCTGGGAGACATCCCAGAGCTGCGTGGTGCCGTCACCGGTACCGATGATCAGAATTCGGCCGTCCCGGCTGTGGGCCAGCGTGGTGACGACGTTCGGCAGGTCGTTGACGACGTCGGCGAACTGGGTTCCCGCCAGGACATCGAGCAGCGCCGCTCGGCTGGTCGCCGACGGGTCCCGCCGGTACGCCTCCACCGCGAGCAGGAGCGCGGACCGTGGTTCGGTACTGGTAGCCGAGATCGCCGCGGCCTGCAGCTGGCGGACGGTCGCGGCCTGGCTGCTGCGCCGCGCGCTGGAACGCTGCTGGAACGCCAGGCCGGCCGCCAGCGCCATCAGGCACAGGGCAAGTAGCAGGCCGGCAAGGATCTGCCGCAGCCGGCGGACCCGTCGGCGCTCCCAGGCCTGTTCGGCCTGTTCCACCCGGATGCTGGCCTCGAGGAACTCCTGGTCGGCCACTCGCAACAGGCGCTTGTGCCGGGCGTCCGCGGCCCACTCGCGGGCCGCCGCCAACCGGACGCCGCGATGGCAGAACGCCGGATCACGACCGGCGCGCTGCCAGGCATCCGTCGCGTCGGCCAGCTGCTGGCGGATGAGCAGCCCGGCGCGATCCTCGTCGATCCATCGACGCAGCCGCGGCCAGGCACGCAGCAGCGCCTCGTGGGAGAGCTGCGCCCCGCCGTCGTCGACAGTGACCAGCCGGGCCTGCGCCAACCGGTCGCACACCAGCGTGATGAGCTGGCGCTGCACGCTGGAACGACCGTGGGCCATCTCGCGTAGGTCGATGCGCTGCCGCACCGCCTCGCCATCGCCGCCGCTCAGATACACCATCCGCACAAACAGTTCGCGCAGGGCCACCCGGCCGGGTTCCGCGAGCGAGTCGTGGATCTCCTCGGCGGTGCGGGTGACTGACTGCCAGATACCGCCGGTGGCCTGGTAGCCGGCGAGGGTGAGGGTGCGGCCGCTGCGCCTGGTCCAGGTGGCGCGCAGCACGTGCGCCAGGAACGGCAGGGCCGCGCCGAGCGTGGCGGCTCCGCCCTCGCGGAGGTCCCGGAGCAGGAGGTCGGTCAGCCCGGGTTGCAGGACCAGACCGCTCGCGTGCGCGGGGCGTTCGATGGCTGCCCGCAGCCCGGCATCGTCCAGAGGCGGTAGCGTCACCTGGCCGTCCCGCAGCGCGCGGACCAGCTCGGGATGTTCCAGGCAGCTTCCATAGTGATCCGCCCGGAGCCCGAGCACCACCTGGATGCGGCCCGGACCGGTGCCGGGATCGCCGGGATCGCCGGAGCCACTGGGGCCACTGGGGCCACCGCACAGGACGCGGATGAACCGCGCCCGCTGGCCGGGGTCCGCGCACCGGGTGAAGACCTCCTCGAACTGGTCGACGACGAGGACCGCGCACCCGCCGGGCCGTTCGGCCATGCTGGGTAACCGCCCGGCCAGCAACTGCCGTTCCACGTCTTCCAGGGGCTTTCCAGCGGACGCCGCCAGGCGTTCGGCGAGCGCCCGCATCGGCTGGGCTCCCGGCGCGGGCAGCAGCACCGCTGGCCAGGGGCTCGTCCGGTCCGCCTCATGCCGGCGGTCCAGCGCGGCCAGCAGCCCGGCACGCAGGAGCGAGGACTTGCCCACGCCGGAGGACCCCACGAGCACCAGCGGGCGATGAGCGGGGCCGCTCCCGGTGACGTCCCCGAGCAGCCGGCGGACGAGATCCTCCCTGCCGAAGAATCGTTCGTGGTCGTCTGGCTGGAACGGCTCCATCCCCGGATAGGGACACGGGGAGTCGTCCAGCGGCTCGGATGACGTGTCAGCTGACACGTCATCGCCCGCTGGGACGGGCCGCTGGTAGGCGGGATTCGCGGCGAGGACGAGTTCACCGGCCCGGCCGTCGCTCTGCCGGTGCGGCCGCGCCGCCGTTGCCTGCAGCCGCCGGTCGAGGCGTCCGTAGATGTGGTCGAGGGTCAACCGGGCCGGGCCGGCCGGGTCACCCTCGCGCAGCAGCCGCAGCAGCTCGCCGCTGAACAGGGTGTGGCGCTCGCCCGGCGGGGCGTAGGAGACGGCGTAGTGGGACGCCGAGGTCAGCAGGTAGCTGCCGCGCGGCCGGGCGGAGGCGTAGGGATCACGCTGGCGGCCGTGGGCTGTCGCGTCCGCCAGACCGGAGAAGCAGCAGTCGAGCACGACCACGGTGCTGGCCGGCAGCTCCGCGAGAATGTCCCGGACAGTCTGGTAGGAGACGGACCGGGCGACCCGGTCGCCAGCGAGGCTGGCATGCGTGGCCAGGTACAGCCGATCCCCGGGCCCGAGCAGGCCGTGCCCCGCGAAGTAGAACAGGACGACGCCGCCCGCCTGCGCGGCCGCGGCCTCCACCGCGTCGAGCACGGCGCCTTCGTCGGCGGGATCGACGATCGTGTGGATGTTCGCGGGCGCCATGCCGCACACCTCTTCCAGCGCCCGCCGCAGATCCTCGACCGTGGTTGCCACCGACGGCAGATCCGGCAGGCGTGACCCATCGGCGTGGCGGCTCGTTCCCACCAGGACCGCCCGTGCGCCCATCCCGGCGAGGTCGCCGAGCGGCAGCTGCCACGGTGCCGCCATCCGTCCGAGCCCTCCTCCGTTCGGCTGGCCCTGCGTGCCCTGCTGGGTGCTCTGCCGGGCGCTCTTATCCGGCCGGTGCGGCGGGAGGCCGCGTTGGCTCGCCGGGGATCGGCTCGCCGGGTTCCAGCGACCGGGCGAGCTGCTGGGCCAGCTCGCTCACCTGTCGCGCGTCCAGCCCGCGGACGTGTTCGGCAGCCACCGTGAGGGTGGTCCCATCGGGGCGGGTGACGGTCACGGTCTGGCTGCCGGCTCGGCGCTGCACCCAGGCCACCAGCGCGGCGGCCAGCACGGTGGCAACCCCTCCCGGTTCCAGGACCACGGTGAGCAGATCCGTGGCCGTGCCCATGACCGCCGGTGGCGGCGCCGCGGCCGGAGCACGGCGGACCCGGCCGCGGAGTTCCCGCTCCCGGCCAAGCCAGGTTCCCAACGGCGCAACGCTGTTGTCTGGCCAGCCACCGCCGCCCTGTAACGAGATGACAACTTCCACGGTCCGTATTGTGCTCTTTGGGCTGTCACGAGGGGAACGAGAGGTCCGGATGGATGTCGCTGCCCCGCTTTCGGGCATCGCTCCCAGGCGCCGCCGGTGTCGCGCCCGGATCAGCGACCAGGCCTGGCAGCCCGGCACAGCTCAACGCCGCGTCCCCTATCCCTCTTGCTTCCCTATGGCCTTGCTTCCCTATGGCCGGCCTACCGCTCGCTGCCCGGATTCCCCCCACCACCGGCGTCGTCGTCCGGTACGGACTGGGCACCCGGATGCTGGTGGCCCGCGGGGCCCTGGGCGAATGTGGTCAGCATCGTGGTGGTGACGGTGGTGACGAAGTCCCGCACCACCGGCCCAGCCGCGCCGGACCCGCACACATCGGTCACCGCGCACACCCACGCGCTGGTACCCGCGTCGAACACGCCCGCGCCCGAGTCGGCCGTGTAGTAACTGACATCGGAATGGTCGGGCCGACCGTGACAGACCACCGGCGAATGGGCGAGAACCTCGATCCGCGGTGGTGTCGGATACGCGCGGTCGACCCGGTCGTACTCGGATCCGATCATCCCCGGGATGCGGCTGCCGGCCGTCACCGCGGCGCCAGCGAGCAGCCAGTGCCCGGGGTCGCGGACCACGAGGTCGGCATGTACCGGATTGCACTGGTACATGCCACCGGTGAGCGAGCTCTCCGGACTCGCGTCCGGTGGGGACGGCCAGTTCGCGGTCACCGCGGCGTTGTCGACGCCGTTCAGCGGATCCTCGGAGGCAATCTTGTAGCCGGTTTCCAGCCGGTCCGGCCCGACGGGCGTCGGCCCGAGCCTGATCCGGCGGAACACCGCGTTCGCCCCGAGAAAGGCCAGGTTCACCCCGCGGTCACGGGCCCGTGTCAACGCGGCCCGCATCGCGGGCGAGTAATACTCGTCATGCCCCATGGAGACGACCGCGCGGGCGCCGTCCAACAGCGCCGGGTCGGCATGCAGGTCGATGTCGGTGGCATAGGCGACGGGCAGGCCGAGTTTTTCCGCGAGGATGATGACGGGGGCTTCGTTCCCGGTGAAGTCCGCGGCGCCGTCACCGTAGTCGTACGGCCGGTCGAACGACACGGCCCGAGCCCGGTCGGCGAATCCCTTCGGACCGTGGTAGAGGCTGTAGCCGCCCCATGCGTTGTACGCCTGCCAGGTTGTCACCGCCGCGAGCATCACCACCCGCCCGGACATCGCCGGGTTGCGAACGGTCAACGGGACGTAGGTCTGGAAGCCCTCGGAGTCGTCCAGGCGGATCAGATACGCGCCCGGTGGCCAGCTGTTCGTCGCGAACGTCGTGGTCGGCTCCCAGGCCGTGCTGACGGTGTTGGTCGACGGGTCGCGGGACGCGGGGGCCTGCACCCGGCCGGGCAACGGGCCCACCTCGGTGACCAGGCGGCAGGTCCGTCCGCCGTACCAGCCGATCCGGAAGACGGTGGCCTTGACGGTGGCCGCGGTCGTGGAGGCGAACAGGCGAAGTTCGTCCCCCGAGCGGATGCTGGTGTGGTCAAGCCAGCCTTCCACCGCGTGGTTGTAGCCGAGCCGGGCCAGCCCGCAGTCACCACCGGGTTTCGCGTTCTCGGCCCGGACGTCGAAGTCGGCGCCCACCCCGGCGCCGTCCCGGCCGGCACCCTGTCCGCCCTGCCCGCTCCCGTTGCCCTGGCTGCTCCGGCCGCTGTGGCCGGTGCCGCCGCATCCGCCGAGGAGGGCCGCGAGCACAACCATGGCGGCGACGGCGACGGAGGCGGCGACAGCCGTGGGCCGTGCGGCAGACCCGCGCCGACCATGGTCCGGGCTCCGATGGTCCGGGCTCCGATGAGCGGGCATGCGGACCATCCTCGCCGGTGGCCTCCCGCAGCCGCCACCGGCGGCGGCCGGCGGCGGGCTCCGCTGGCGGTTCCGCCCATCAAGCAGCCTGATCGCGGGATTGGGGCAGGCGATTCCCGGTGCTCCGCGCCGCGGATGCGCTTAGATTCCCCTGGGGCCGCCGGATGTGTGCGCACAACCGCGATCCCACGTCCGTCGGCCCGGCGAGAGCAGCTCAGGCCAACAACACCAGGCCAACAAGGGAGATCAGGATGCCGACCGCCGACCCGGCCGCGCATGCACGTCGCCTCGACCGGATCGGGGCCTGAGCATGACCATCTCCCAGCCGACGGCTTCGGGCCCGATCAGCTCCGGTGGCGAGGCGGCGCGCGGGCAGCGCCCCGGCAGTCCGGTCAAGGCTCCCTGGGCGGTGCTGTCGGACTACCGGTGTTTCGGCTGCTCGCCGTACAATGATCAGGGCCTTGCGCTGCAGCTGCGGACCCATCCTGAGGGGCTGCAGGCTCGCTTCGATTTTGGGCGGGCACACGAGTCGTATCCCGGCATCGTGCACGGTGGCCTGATCGGGGTGGTCTGCGATGAGATCATGGGTAACCTGATCGTGCTCCAGACCGGCCTCACCGCGTTCACCACGGTGATGAAGGTGCGCTACGTCTCGCCGATGTTCGTCGGCAGGACGTACGACTGCATAGCCCGGATGCGGCCGCCGCGGGAGGGGCAACAGGCCGGTACCGGGCTCACTCATGCCGCGTCCGAGATCCTCGATCTGGACGGCGCCACGATGGCCACCGCGACGGCCAGCTACCGGCTTGTCAGCCTGGACGAGGCGCGCCAGCGCTTCACCCTGGCCGACAGCGACGCGGACCGGTTGCGGGACGCGCTGCCCGGATACCGCGACGGGCACGGGAACGACGCACAACCGCACGAGTGAGTCAACGGGCAGGCAGCTAAAATTCCTGGCTTCCTCGCGGTCTTTCGGTGATTCCGGACTGCCCGCGGGTGGCTGCCTCTCCTCCTCTCCTCGAATGCTACTTTGTGTGACGGATTTCGATTGCCGCGCTTATGGGTGCTTGCTAGCGCTCCGTTTTCACCTGCTTACGTGTTGTTTTCGGATTTTCTGTTCTGCCTGCTAGGCGGGTATGACGTGCGCTGGCCGGTGCCTCCCGTGGGTGAATGTTGATCAATTTATTGCCGCGGGCAGCGTCGTGCGTTCGTTTTAATGGTAGCTCTGTGTAGTAGCTGGCGGAGATGTGCCAACAAGATGACTGGAGAGTTTCACGCAGCCCTTTGCGTTCGGCGGCATTTCATGCAAAGCTGTTCTGCGAACGGTGGATTTGAGGGGGCGCCATTTCCCGGCGCGCGGTCGAGGGTGCCACCAGCACCTCGCCGAGCGCTCGGGTGGCCAGGTCCGAGGGGGATGGGATAGATGGTACGACCTGCCTGACGGCGGCGGTTCGGGAACCCTGCTGCCGTTATCGTTGGCCGGTCACATGTCGAGATGTGACAAGGCAGCAGTCCTCCGCTTGGACGGGCGATTCGCGTCGCCTGTCCGCGGGTTTTCCACGGCTGGTCGAGCAGCTCTCATAGCTGGTTGGTGAGCACCATCCACGCAGGCCGGGGCTGCTTGGCATTGGTATGCGCCCTTTTTGTCATGGGCGCGTATGCCTTTATGGAGCAGCTATGTTCGTGTCGCGTGCCGCCGATCACGCGTTAATTGGAAGCACTGTTTCCAAGATTTTCTACGTGTTGTCCGATGTGTTGGAAGAAATTGTCGGACTGGTATTCATGCTGTATCTGGCAGCCGGCATCGCATGCATTTTTCTGGCCATTTTCCTGCGCGCTCGCGGCCGCTTCGCACGCGCGTCGACCGGGCGTTTCACCGTGGCCGAGAAAGTCGGCCGGCCAGCTGGGCGAAGGATCCGTTGATGAGTCGGTCAGGCCGTGTGCGTGATGTCACGATTTCGACAGGATTGCTGTGGGGTTTCGCATGTCGGCTACGGGAGGCTCACGGACGCCGTCGGCCGGTCGCGTCCGGCCCGGTCCGGCCGCGGGCGCTGTGGCACGCGGGCCTGCTCCCGCCCGTTGCCTGGTACCTGGCCGTCCCGGCGGCCACGCAGGCACAGGCCCACGGTGCGGCGGCCGTCCGGTCCCCGGTGGCGCTACTCGTGTCATTACCCGGCGGCGCGCTCGACGCCGCGTGGCCGCTGGCCGCCGGGCTGATCGTCATGGGTTTCCTCTACCTGATGACGATGCTGCTGTTGTCGGGTACCCGCGAGCAGCCTCCGGCCGTCACCCCCACCGGCCTGTTCTACGTGTTCGTTATGCCCTGCCTCAACGAGGAGGCGGTGATCGGGGCAAGCGTGCGGCGGTTGCTCGCCACGGCAAGGGACGACATCCGAGTCCTGGTGGTCGACGACGGCTCGGACGACGCGACGGCCAGCATCGTGCGCGGGGTCCGGGACGAGCGGCGGTGGCTGTTACGGCGCGATCCGCCCAACGCGCGGTCAGGCAAGGGCGCGGCGCTGAACGCCGCCATCGCCTACCTCGCCGATCACGATGAGATCGCCGTCCGGGACCCGGACGATGTGATCGTCGTTGTCGTCGACGCGGACGGGCGCCTCGATTCCCATGCCATCGATGCCGTCGCGCCGTACTTCAGCGACCCGCGTACGGCAGGTGTGCAGACGGGCGTCCGCATCAACAACCGGCATGGCAGCCTGCTGGCCCGCATGCAGGACATGGAGTTCGTGATCTACACCGACATCTTTCAGCGTGGTCGGGCCCATGTCGACAACGTGGGGCTGGGCGGCAACGGCCAGTTCGTCCGCCTTGCGGCGCTCCGGTCGCTCGGCCCGCGGCCGTGGAGCCACAGCCTGACCGAGGATCTCGATCTCGGGGTCAGGCTGCTGCTCGCGGGCTGGCGTAACCGGTTCTGCGCACAGGCTGACGTCCACCAGCAGGGGGTGGTGGGACTGCGCCGGCTGCTGCGCCAGCGCTCCCGCTGGTTCCAGGGGCACCTGCAGTCATGGCGGCTGATACCACAGGTGATTCGGGATGCGCGGATCCGCACGCTGCCCGACATGCTGTTCCACCTGTCGAGCCCGTTGTTGATCGTGTTGGCGTCCCTGCTCACACTCGCGTTTGGATGTTCGACCGCCGCGGTCACGGCCGACTGGCTCGCCGGTGGGCCCAGCCCCGATCCGCGCCTGTTCGTCGGCGCCTACCTGGCGGCCACGGTTCCGGCCATGCTCTGCGGCCTAGTCTACCGCCGGCAGGAGCCGATCTCCGGGTTCGGCCTCCTGCGGCTGATCGGTTACGCCCACCTCTACATGGTGTACGCCCTGGTCTGGTTCGTCGCCGGCTGGTGGGCGATCGCCCGGATTCTCAGCGGCCGCAACAGCTGGCACAAGACCGCCCGCAGCCCGGAAGAACACCTGAGCGC
>NZ_CAKJTM010000054.1:30898-34887 GCF_917627345.1 Protofrankia sp. CiP3
ACCGCTGGCGCCGACGTGGTGGCATCGCGGGACCACGCCAGCGAGCCGGTCACGGTTGATGGATGAGACCGGTGTGGCCGTTGCTGTCCGCTGAGCCGCCCGAGGGCACGGATCTCGGCCAGGGCGGGCAGCCCGCCGGATCCGGACTGTTCGGCCGGCTGCTCATCCTCACTCTCATTGTCCTGGCCAGCCTGCTCCTTGTGGCCGGTCTGCTCGGGCTGTGGCGGCTGACCCGCCTGTTCCAGGAGGACGACGCGATGACGCGCTGGGTGGATGGCAGCCGCCACGGCAGATGGCTGGCTGTCTTCGACGGCTATGGCAGGACCACCGCGGGGAACGTCGACGGTGAACAGGTGATCTCCCTTGCCCCGAAGCCGGCGCTGGCTCCCGGCACCACCCACGCGTCACTTGTGATCGGCGCGGACCATGACACCGACGTCCGCGTGACCGCACAGCTGCGTACCCTCCGCCAGCTGCGTGCGCCTAGGCCGCATCCCTGGGAGGTCGGCTGGCTGCTGTGGCATTACGCTGATACGGGTCATTTCTATGCTTTCACCCTCAAAACCAACGGTTGGGAACTCACGAAGCAGGACCCCGCCTATCCCGGCGGGCAGCGCTTCCTCGCCAGTGGCGAAATGCCGCATGCCACCGTCGCGACCTGGTACGCGATCGAGATCATTCAGGTCGGCGGCGCAATCACCGTTGCCGTCGATGGCGTACCGACCGCCGATCTGACCGACTCGGAGCGCCCTTATCTCGCCGGAGCCGTGGGGCTGTACTGCGAGGACTCCGAGGTGGAGTTCCGCCGGGTCACGGTCAGCACGGCTCCTCCCGCTCCTCGCCCGCGCTCATGATCTTCCCTCGTGCTGCTTTTCTCCGCCGTGCTCTCCCCGCCGATCACGTCAGCTCTGACCCGAAACGGACAAGGACCGACGAAAGGACACGTTATGGCCGGAAAGTTATCGACCCGTCCCGGCAGTGGGCCACACCGTACCGTCCTGGTGGTCTATGGCACCCGCCCGGAAGCAATCAAGATGGCACCGGTGGTCCGTGAGCTTGCGGCCTCGCCGTACTTTCACCCGGTCGTCGCCGTCACCGGACAGCACCGGAGCATGCTCGACCAGGTCAACACCTTGTTCGGCATCGTTCCCGACATCGATCTCGACGTCCTGCGGCAGGGCCAGACACTCGCCGGGGTCACCACCCGGTCGCTGGGCGGCCTGGAAGCCGCCATCGCGCAGGTACGACCGGATATCGTGATCGTCCAGGGCGACACGACCACGACCTTCACGGGCGCGCTTGCCGCCTTTTACCTCGGGGTCCCCGTCGCGCACCTGGAAGCGGGGCTGCGTACCAACGACCCCACCTCGCCGTTCCCAGAAGAGATCAACCGTCGGCTCACCACCCAGCTCGCGGACCTGCATCTGGCTCCCACCATCACAAGCCGTGACAATCTTATTGCCGAGGGTGTCAAGCCGGATACGGTACTCGTCATTGGTAACACCGTGATCGACTCACTGCTCTGGGTTGTCAAAGAGCCGATGCCGACGGAAAGCCCGCTGCTGGCGGAGATAGCGCACCGCACGTCCGGCGACCGGCCGGTGCTCCTGGTCACCGCTCACCGGCGGGAGTCCTGGGGCGAGCCGATGCGCAACGTCGGACAGGCGCTCGCGCGGCTCGCGACGCAACGGCCGGATCTCCTGATTGTCTTTCCCATCCACCGCAACCCGGCCGTGCGGTCGGCGATCATGCCCGTCGTCAGTGGCCTGGCGAACGTGATCGTCTCCGATCCGGCCGACTACGCGGCCTTCGCTCACCTGATGAGCCGCGCCACCATCGTGCTCACCGACAGTGGGGGAGTGCAGGAAGAAGCGCCTAGCCTCGGCAAGCCGGTGCTCGTCATGCGGGACAACACCGAGCGCCCCGAGGGCGTCGAAGCCGGAACGGTCGCGCTGGTCGGGACCGATCCCCGGCGGATCGTCGACAGCGTCGGCCGGCTCCTGGACGACCCGGCCGCGTACGCGGCAATGGCGGAAGTGGTGAACCCGTACGGCGACGGCGGCGCGGCGCGGCGCACCGTTGCCGCGCTGGCCCACTATTTCGGTTTCGGTCCGCCGGTCGACGAGTTCGTACCCAGGCTCGGTCCACCGGCCGGCCTGCGGACCACCGGCCGGATCCATGCGGGAAAGGACTGATGCAGGTGCGCACTCGTCGGTCCCGCAGCGTCGTACTATCGATCATACTTGCCATGCTGGCGCTGGTCGTAGGGCTGACCAGCACGGCCACGACGGCAAACGCCGAGCGGCCGCACTCCAGGCGGCTGTCGGCGCGGCACGGCGGCGACGTTGTGGCGCTGGCCGGCGGCAAGCTGGTCGCCCCGCCGCCGCCACCGTCCGTGTCACCCCCGCGACGCGGGCCCCGGCCGGTCCCGCCGCCCGGCACCGGTGCGGCGTCGACCACCCAGCCGGCAAGCGGCGCCCCTGGCGCGGCGGCGCGGATCCGGGCCGCCGCCATCACCACCGTGGCTACAGCCCCCGCCGGAACGCTCGTCCTGTACGACACCACGGGCCAGTGGGGCTGGCTCGGTGAGCAGTACGCCATCCAGACGGCGAACCTCGTCTCCCACTTCGGCACCTGGCGGGCGCATCCGGTGGCCGCCTATACGGCTGGTGAGATGGCGGGCTACGCCGCCGTCGTCTACATCGGCTCCACCTACGACGAGCAGGTGCCCACCGCGTTCCTCACCGACGTGCTGGCCGGCACCCGGCCAGTGGTGTGGATGTACGACAACATCTGGCAGCTCACCGCGCAGTCACCGGCCTTCACCGCCACCTATGGCTGGAACTGGTCCCAGTTCGACGTTTCCTCCGTCGCGGAGGTCCGTTACAAGAACACGAGTCTGACCCGGTACGCCGCCAACGGCAGCGGAATCATGAACTACGCCACCGTGGACACCACCAAGGCGACGGTGCTCGCCCAGGCTGTCCGGGCCGACGGGACAACATTCCCCTGGGCGCTGCGATCGAACAACCTCACCTACATCGGTGAGATCCCCTATTCCTACGCGGATATGACCGACCGCTATCTGGCGCTGTCGGACGTTCTCTTCGACGCGCTCGCGCCGGCCACGCAGACCCGTCACCGTGCCCTCGTCCGGATCGAGGACGTCGGCCCGGATGCGGATCCGGCCGAACTGCGCTCGATAGCCGACTACCTGTCGTCGGTCAAGGTGCCGTTCTCCGTGGCGGTCTACCCCCGTTACCGGGACCCCAACGGCGTCTACAACAACGGCACTCCGGTCGACATCACCCTGGCGAACGAGCCGGCCGTGGTCAGCGCGCTCACATACATGGTGAGCAAGGGCGGGACACTGCTGATGCACGGGTACACCCATCAGTACTCGAACGTGGCGAATCCGTACTCGGGCGTCAGCGCCGACGACTTCGAGTTCTTCCGGGCCCACATCGACGCCCTGAACAATGTTGTCTACGACGGCCCGGTGCCCGAGGACAGCCAGGCCTGGGCGGCCGGGCGCATCAACAGCGCGGCCACCGCTTTCACCGCAGCGGGCCTGCCCGCGCCGACGACGTTCGAGTTCCCGCACTACGCGGGATCGGCAGCCGACTACCGGGCCGTGGTCGCCAGATTCCCCAAACGGTACGAACGCGCGCTGTACTTCCGGAACCAGCTTGCCGGGGGAACCATTGACAGCGGTACCTTCAGCGGGCAGTTCTTCCCCTACCCCGTCACGGACGTGTACGGCACCTACGTCATTCCGGAGAACATCGGGAACATCGAGCCGGAGCCGTTCAACAACCACCCGGCTCGGCTGCCAGCCGATCTGATCGACTCGGCCAGGCGGAACCTCGTGGTCCGGGACGGGTTCGCAAGTTTCTTCTACCACCCCTACCTCGGGACGTCGTACCTGCGTGACACCGTCTCGGGGATCAAGAAGCTCGGCTACACCTTCGTCGCGGCGGGGGGCGTGT
>NZ_CAKJTM010000054.1:35160-37858 GCF_917627345.1 Protofrankia sp. CiP3
AAGAGCGACCGGGCAACAGGGCGTTCGAGCGGACAGCCGCGCCCGGGTGGTTCCTGGCACGGCCGCGGGCCGCGCCGATACCGGAGAGTGGTATCGGCGCGGCCGAGAACGCGGCCAGGGACCGCCTGGGGGTGGCGAGCCGGATCTAGCAGGGTCCCGCGGCGCGGGCGGACGCGCGGGTCCTATACATGGTCAGCCTCCAGATGGTGAAATTACCGGACTGTGAATGATCTGGCGCTCAACGCGCTTGAGGCGGCCGCCGCGCGTGTTTTCGCGGTTCTGCGAATCTTCGGGATCCTCTTCGAGCTGGTCGCTGTCGTCGTCGGGCGCAGGTGGTACTTCACGCCGGCTCATCTGATAGTGCCGGCGGTGGTCGCCGGCTGGGGGATCGTGTTCGCCACCAGCTGCCTGCGGGCCGGGCTGCGTCGGGGGATTGCCACCGGCGAACTGGCGGTGGCAATGCTGCTCGCGGCGACCGTGCCGTGGGCGCTGCCCCCCGATGTGCTGCGGGAAGGGCCGAGCTGGGTGTTGCCGCGCCTGGTCGGGGCATCGGTCGTGGTCGCCTGGTGCGCCCCGGCCGTGATCTGGCTGCCGGCCACGGCCGCTCTCGCCGGTCTGTTCATGACGTCATGCCTGGCATCGGGGATACAAGCCAGCACGGTCGCCGTGATGGTTGCCGCGATGGCCTTCCTGTCGCTGCTGTTCACGGTGGTGTCAAGGGTGGCGCGGCACGGCGCGATCATGGCCGACCGGAGTTTCGCGCGCGCCGCGGCCCGGCGGAGTGTACATGCGCTGGCGACGGCGCGGCAGCGAAAACTCAGGGAATCCGAACGTATCCTGCACGATATCGTGTTGAACACCCTCACCGGGCTCGCCTGGGGCGTGTCCGCGTCCTCGGTGGAGATGGTCAGGACACGTTGCCGCCATGCCGCGGCCGTTTGCGTGGATCTCCTGGGCGCTGGGTGTGACGAGGGCGACGAGGCCGCCAGCCCCGCCGCGCGCTTGGACCAGGTTGTCGAGGAGGCGCGCCGCGCTGGGCTGGCCGTCGAGACCTCGACAAGCGGTCAGCTGGATGTCCCCGGGGATGTCCGTGCCGCGTTGGCGGCCACGGTCCGGGAGGCGCTGTCCAACGTCCGCCGCCACGCGCACACATCCCGGGCCTGGGTGGACATCCAGGCGAATGCGGGGGAAGTAGTGATAACCGTTCGTGATGAAGGAGTGGGTTTCGAGCCGCTGGACCATGATTCCGAGCGGTTGGGCATCCGATATTCGATCATCGGGCGCATGGCCGACGTGGGCGGTTCGGCTGACGTTCGCTCCATATCCGGCCGTGGAACGACGGTCACGCTGCACTGGTCCCCGCGCCTGGCGCCGGAGCCGGCCCTGGCGGCCGACGCGGCCGCGCTGGAGTGCTCCTATGCCTGGAACGCGACGCGGGCGGTGGGCATGGGAGCATGTCTGTGGCAGATCGGTTGTGGCCTGCTGCTGCTCGGACGCCTCGCCGCATACCGCCATCCGCTGCTCGTCCTGGGGGCTTGGGGAATTTCCCTGGCGCTGCTGGCCCGCTACGTCGTGCTGGCGCTCGGTGGCCGGCTCCGCCCGGTCGTGGTCGCGCGGCTGGTCGTGGTCGTGATCGGTACCCAGATCGTCCTCGGCCTGTCGGTGCGGGACGGTGACCTGGTGGGACTCCGGCCGGTGATGTTCGCGGACGTCGGGGCGACGGTCCTTTTCGTGTTCGGCCGACCAGCCGGCCAGTGGCTGGCGCCGGTGACGCTGATGGCCGGGACAGCGACGGCTGTGATCAGTTGGCGGTCGGCGGGTGACGTCACCGTGCTGATGAGGTTCGGCGGGTTCCTTTACGCACAGGTCGCGCTCCAGACGGCCTTGTCGATGTTCTGGCGGGCCCGCCGCGCCATGGCCGGGGTGACGGCACGGACCGCGCGCGCGGAGGCGGAACTGATCGCGGATCGGGCAGCCGCAGTCGCTGTGCGTCATGATCGGCGGCTGCGCCTGCTTCACCTGGCCGACGGCCCGTTGCCCCTTCTCACCGATCTCGGTGCGGGCAGGCTGGACCCCCAGGATGACGTGGTCCGTGAGCGCTGCGCGCGGTGCGCTGCGGCGCTGCGGCGCACACTGACCCGCCAGCTGTCACCGTCGGCGCTGGTCGCCGTTCTTGAGAGTGCCGCGCGTTCGGCGGAGCTGCGAGGCGCCAGGGTGGAGCTGCAGATCGCGGGAGAGGTGGAGGCCATTCCCGCGGCGGTGGGACGGGAGATCGCGGGTACCGCCACCGCTATCCTCGCCCGGATCGGCGATGGCCGGGTCCTCGTCACCCTCACCGCCGGCGCGCGGGACGGCTTTCTGTTCCTGGCATTTCCCGCACCCGTCCTCGGCGATCCGGCCCCGGGCCTTCCCGCGGGCACACCCATGACACACCAGTGGATCGATGTCGTCGAGGAGAGTGAGGAGGGCAAGGTCTGCGTGGAGATCCGCTGGGGGCTGGACCGCGCCGTCCAGACATCCCGGTGAGCGCCGTCCCACACCGGGCGGGCGAGCGGGACCGGCCCCGTGGGTCTACGGCGTGTTTCAGCAGTCGTCGTTCGATCAGGGAGCCGGACAGCTGGCTTGTAAAACTCGGGCTAGCCGAAGAGCTGGTCGAGGGTGTCGGCGGTCAGAACGCGGACGGTCCAGGTCTGCAGCT
>NZ_CAKJTM010000055.1:0-33119 GCF_917627345.1 Protofrankia sp. CiP3
GGCGGACGCATCCGCCGGGCGGACGTGGACCTCGCGGCCGCCGCCGACACACGCGATCGCGCATTACCGCCGCCGCCCGCGCGCCGGTCGCCGCCCGGACCCCGGCCGGGCCAGGTCGTGGCGCTGACCGGGATGCGCGGCGCGATCGCCCGCACCATGCACGCCAGCCTGCGGGAGATGGCGCAGCTCACCCACGGTTACGAAGCCGACGTCACCGATCTGGTCGCCCTGCGCGCCCAGCTCAAACGGGAATGGACCGGCCTGGGGGTGGGGGGTGCCGGTGTCGCAGCCGGTTCCACGCCGCGGGTGCCGTCCCTGAACGACTTCGTCATCCGGGCCGCGGCGCTGGCCCTGCGCGATCATCCGATGCTCAACGCCACCATCCGTGACGACGGCATTCACCTGCTCACCGAGATCCATATCGGGATGGCGGTCGCGGTACCCGACGGGCTCGTGGTGCCGGTCGTGCGGGACGCGGCCGACCGTGGGCTGCTCGACCTCGCGGCCGAGACAAGGCGGCTGGCCGGCGCCGCCCGCGACGACCGGTTCACCACGGCGGATCTGGCGGGCGCGACCTTCACGGTGACCTCACTGGGCGGCTACGGCGTGGACTTCTTCACACCTGTGATCAATCCGCCGAACGTGGCCATCCTCGGGGCTGGGCGGGTCCGCGACGGGGTCCGCTGGGAGGGCGACACACCGCGGCGGACGTCCGTGCTGACGCTCAGCCTCACCTTCGACCACCGCGCCGTCGACGGCGCGCCCGCCGCCGAGTACCTGCGCGCGGTTACGGCGCTGCTCGCCCGTCCGCTGCGGTTGCTGGCCGCATGAGCCGGGTGCTCCGATGACCTCCGCGGTGACGCCGTGTGGTGTCCCCGTCGACCCGGCGCTGTTCGCGTCGCTCGACCCGCCGCGCCTTGCCGGCGCCAGGTGCGGGAACTGCGCGACGACGGTCTTCCCGGTGGCCGCGGCCTGCCCCCGCTGCTCGGCGGACGGACCGGCCATGGCACCGGTCGCGCTGCCCGGCCACGGCACGATCTGGACGCTGACCGGCCAGGACTTCGAACCCAAGCCGCCGTACACCCCACCGCCGGACGGATTCCAGCCGTACGCGGTCGGCTATGTGGATCTCGGTGATGTGCTTGTCGAGTCCCTGCTGGCCGGGGATCCGGCCGCGCTCGACATCGGTGTCCGGGTACGGCTCACGCTCGTCCGGACTGGCGCTGCCGGCGAGGTCACCTACGCGTTCGAGCCCGCCGAGCCCGCCGGGGAGAAGGAGCCGGGCGCATGAACATCGACCGGGACCGGGACGCCGTCTATGTCGTCGGGGTCGGTATCCACCCGTTCGGCCGGCACGAGGGCGTCAGCGCGATGGTCATGGCCGAGCACGCGGCCCGCGCCGCGCTCACCGACGCGGGCGTCAGCTGGCCTGATGTCGATCTTGCTGTCGGTGGCAGCAACGTCTCCGGGAAGCCCGACACCCTGGTCTCCCGCCTCGGTCTGACCGGACTACCGTTCATTACGGTCCGCAATGGATGTGCCACCGGTGGTGTGGCGCTGGCGACCGCGGCGAACGCCCTGCGGGCCGGGGAGGCCGACGTGACCGCGGTCATCGGTTTCGACAAGCACCCGCGGGGCGCGTTCAGCTCCGACCCGGCTGGCTACGGGCTGGGAGAGTGGTACGGCCGGACCGGCCTCATGGTCACCACCCAGTACTTCGCCATGAAGACCCGGCGTTACCAGTACGAGCACGCCATCTCCGACCGGTCGCTGGCCCGGGTCGCGGTCCGCGCGCTGCGCAACGGCGAGGCCAGCCCCACCGCCTGGCGGCGCACCCCGCGCACCGAGGACGAGGTGCTCGCCGCGCCGACCGTCAACGCCCCGTTGACCCGATCGATGTTCTGCTCGCCGAGCGAGGGCGCCGTCGCGCTCATCCTCGCCCGTGGCGACCGTGCGGCTGACCTGTGCGAACGCCCGGTGCGGCTCGCGTCGGTAGCGCTGCGCACCCGCCGGTTCGGCTCGTTCGAGGTGTTCTCCCCGTGGCTCGCGCCCGAGCCCTGCCACAGCCCGAGCATGGCCGCGGCCACCGCGGCGTTCGCCGCCGCCGGTGTCGACCCGTCCGATGTGGCCGTCGCCCAGCTACAGGACACCGACAGCGGATCGGAGATCATCCACCTCGCCGAAACCGGGCTCTGCGGGCACGGCGAGCAGGAGAAACTCCTCGCCGACGGTGTCACCGAGCCGGCTGGCCGCCTCCCGGTCAACACCGACGGCGGATGCATCGCCAACGGCGAGCCGATCGGCGCGTCCGGGCTGCGCCAGGTGCACGAGATCGTCCGCCAGTTGCAGGGACGGGCGCTCGGCCGGCAGGTCCCCGGGTCTCCGCGGGTTGGCTTCACCCATGTCTATGGCGCGCCTGGGCTCTCCGCCTGCGCGGTGCTGACCGTCTGAGTGCTGACCGTCTGAACACGACCGGCGAAGGGGGCACCACCACCGATGAGCACTCCGGAACTCGCGACCTGGCGCACCGAGGTACGGCGCTGGCTCGCCGCCACCGTCGCCGCGCCCGCGGCAACCGGCGGTCCGTGCGATCTCGCGGTGTTCCGCAACCTCTCCGACGCCGACGAACGCACGCTGCTGGACAACGTCCGGGCATACCGGCGGGCCCGGTATGACGCCGGCTATGGCGCACTCACGCTGCCGGTCGAGCAGGGCGGTGCCGGTCTGCCCGCGCTGTTCGCGGCCGCCTTCGCCGACGAGGAACGCGCGTTCGCCGTGCCGCCGTCCACCGAGTTGATCAGCGTCACGACCGGCCTGGTCGGCCCGGCGGTGGCGATGTTCGGTACGCCCGCCCTGCGGGAACGGTTCGTCGGCCCGCTGCTGCGTACCGACCTGCTCGCCTGCCAGCTGTTCAGCGAGCCCGGAGCCGGTTCCGATCTGGCGGCGCTGTCCTGTCGTGCCGTCCGCGACGCCGGCGCTCTCGGAGATACCGGGGATGCCGGGGATGCCGGGGACGGCTGGGTGGCGGATGGGCAGAAGGTCTGGTCATCCGGCGCGCGGTTCGCCGACTACGGCCTGCTGCTCGCTCGCACCGACCCGGACGTGCCCAAGCACGCCGGGATCACCGCGTTCCTCGTGCCCATGGGCGCCGCCGGTATCGAGATCCGTCCGATCCGGCAGATGAGCGGGGGGACGTCGTTCAACGAGGTCTTCCTCACCGGCGTCCGGATCCCCGACAGCCTGCGCGTCGGTGCTGTCGGCAACGGTTGGCGGGTGGCGAACGCGACGCTGTCCTTCGAACGCACCGCGTCTGGTTCGGTGACTCGGCGTAAGGGCGGAACCTTCGACGACGTGCTGGAACTCGCCCGTTCGCTCGGCCGGGCCGGCGACCCGGTCGTCCGCCAGCAGCTCGCCGATCTCCACATCCGGACGGTGCTGCGGGCCGCCACCGCCGGGCGGGTGGCGCGGGCCGCCGCCGCCGGGATGCCGCCGGGGCCGGCGGCCTCGGTCGGCAAGCTGGTCGCGTCCGACGTGCTGACCCGGACCGGGGAGCTCGCCGTCGACCTGCTCGGCGGCCGGGCCGCGGCTGACACCGGCGAAGGGTTCGCCTGGACGGAGCACCTGCTGGGCGCGCCCGGCTACCGGCTCGCTGGCGGGACCGACCAGATCCAGCGGAACATCATCGGTGAGCGGGTGCTGGGCCTGCCGGCCGAGCCACGGGTCGACAAGGACGTCCCCTGGTCCGGACTGTCCCGGTCCTGAGCCGCGGCCCGCCAAACCCGGCTGCCCGCAGACCTGGCCCGCGGCCCGCGCCGCGCCCGCCTGGCCCGCTACCCAGGCGGGTTCCCCAGGGCGGCGATGATGTGGAACTCCACGCCGAACGGGTCCTCGGCGGCGGCGATACGTCCGTAGGGGGAGTCCTGGGGCGCACCGGAGATAGTGCCGCCAGCGTTGACGATCCGCCGGGCGGCCGCATCGGTGTCGTCGACCTGGAAGTAGGTGATCCAGGATGAGGAGCGCGCGTCGGCCACGCCGTGGATCCCGCCGACTATGTGGCCGTCCGGGCGGTGCAGCAGCGTGTAGTCGATGTCGGGAGTCTGTACGGGTTCCAGGGTGTAGTCGAAAATCGCCTGGTAGAACGTGCGGGCCGCCTCGGCGGCGGGAGTGCGCAGCTCGTTCCATGCCAGGGAGCCGGGCTCGTCGACGATGCGCGCGCCGGGGTGCGTACGCCCCTGCCAGAGGCCGAACTGCGCGCCGGCCGGGTCGAGCGCGATCGCCATCCGCCCGGCGTCCATCACGTCCATGGGCGCCATGACCAGCTGGCCACCAGCGTCGGCGATGTGCTTGGCGGTGCCGTCACAGTCATCGCTGGCGAAGTAGAGGTTCCACCAGAAAGAGGTGGCCTGCGGATCAGGGTTTGCCATGACGGCCGCGACCGGCTGCCCGCGCAGCAGGCACATCGTGTAGCCCTCGGTCTCGGGCGGGCCTTCCTCGAACTCCCAGCCGAACAGCGAGCCGTAGAATTCCTTTGCGCGTTGAATGTCGGGAATGCCAAGGTCGAGCCAGGTAGGTGTCCCCGTCGGTGGATTGCTCGTGATGTTGACCATGAGGTTGTCTCCTTCAGGCCTGTCGGATATAGGTCTGCCTACCCATCCTCGACATCCCCGGACGGCTCTGCCAGCTCCCATGCGCGGGCACTCGCCGCGATAGATGCCCGGTATCACACGGGAGCGGACTGAACGGGGAGGAGGAGCGGAGGGGAGCACGGGAGAGAGCGCGGGAGGGGAGCATGGAAAGAATCAGTGTGAGAGCCGAGCGGAACGTTTCTGGGCTGTTTGTGTGACGGCGGTGATCGTTCGTCTCGAGGGCCGACACGGTCGAGTCCCCCGAACTCCTCCTCACGTTCACCTACGGCTTGGAGGCCACTCTGCCCGGCCCCGGCGCCGGCCCTGGCGCCCCGGCCGCCGGCTACACCAGGCCGTGGCGCTGCTCGCCGCGGGCCTGAAACATCCGCGACCACCATCCAGGAGCCCGCATGACCGCCGCAGTACTGATCACCGGAACGTCCTCGGGTATCGGCCGGGCCACCGCGCGGCGGCTGGCCGGTCATCCCGGCCTGACCGTCTACGCCACCGCCCGCCGCGCTGAGAGCATGACCGACCTCGCCGGGGCCGGCGTGCGGACACTCGCGTTGGACGTCACCGACGAGAAGTCCATGCGCGCCGCCGTCGCCCTGGTCGAAGCCGAGCACGGCGCCGTCGGTGCTCTGGTGAACAACGCCGGTTACGGAGAGTACGGAACCATCGAGGAAACCGACCTGGACAGCGTGCGCCGCCAGTTCGAGACCAACGTGTTCGGGCTCGCGCGCATGACCCAGCTCGTCCTGCCCAGCATGCGAGCCGCCGGCCGGGGCCGGATCGTCAACGTCGGCTCCATGGGCGGCCGGCTCGTCTTCCCCGCCGGTGGTTACTACCATGCCAGCAAATACGCCGTGGAAGCTCTCACCGACGCATTGCGTTTCGAGACGGCTTCTTTCGGCATCAAGGTCAGCCTCATCGAGCCCGGCCTGATCCGTACCGGATTCGGTGCTACCGCCGCCCACACGCTTGCCGGATCGGCAGCCCCGTCCGGGCCTTACGCGGCCCTCAACGCCGCCGCCGATGAGAAGATGGCCCGGTCCTACCGGTCGACCCTGCTGTCCGCCCCGCCTGAGGCCGTCGCCAAGGTGATCGAAGACGCCGTCACCGCCATCAGGCCGCGCACCCGGTACCTGGTCACCCCCGCGGCCAAGGTGCTCGTGCACACCCGCCGGTTGCTGGGCGCCCGCGTGTTCGACGCCTATCTGCGGATGCAGGGCTGGGGCGCCGAGTGAACAGCATCGCGGCCGGACCGGAGCCGCCCTGACCGCACAACAGCCGTCGTGCGGTTGCGCGCTCGGTACTGGAGAGGGATGCGGCGGCGGGCAACCTCCGGCCGGCGCGGGATTTTCGCACGGGCGCAGCCCGTCACCGGTCCGGTCGACCCGATCCACGATCACCTCCTGCCGATGCGGCAGGAGAACCCCAAGTGGTTGGCGCTGGAAGTCCTTCGGGGGTTGTCGGATGCCAGGTGGATGCGTCGCGAGGCGGAGGAGGCCCTGGCAGCGGTGTTCCACCGGGGCCGACGAGCCGGGGTACCCGTGCATCGCGAAGCGATGTGCGGGGAGCGATGACGCGAGGCGCCGGCTGGCGCCGGCAGGCCCTGGATGAACTTCCAGCGCCGACCACTAAGGTCAGGGAAGTCACACCTAGCACGTGACTACAGCGTGGGAATAGCAGCCCACATGCGGTCTGGGGCAGTCAGATCACAAGATCCGTGCCAGAATCAGATCGCTTGACATTCCCACGGCGGGTTCGGCGTTCGTCGACGCGGTTTCCGCGGTTTCCGCGGTTTCCGCGGTTTCCGCGGTTTCCGCGGTTTCCGCGGTGGCCGGTGCTCGGCGCGGTGTCGCCATGGCTGGCGGCCTCGGCGGTCACGGGCGGCCTGCTGCTGGCCCCACCCGAAGCTTGATCGCCGGTCAACGCGAGTTGCTCTTTTCATCTGTTGGAATCGTGGCAGATTTTCATCTGTTGGAATCGTGGCGGAGCCGGAGAGTTGACAGTCCCGAGAGCCACTTTTTTCCCTATATTGACGAGCTGGGGAGCGGAAGCGGGAACCTGGAACGGAGCCGATTGTCGGAATCCCGAAGGCCGCGCCCGTTTCCTTGTTCGCGTATTGTCTACCCGAGGAGTGTCGGATGGACGGGATCACCTGGGCTGTCACCGTCCCGCCCGGATACCTGGTGGGACGATGGCGGGTCGTCGACGGGATTGCCACCGGGAGCTGGGGGAGTGTGTATCGCGGCGAGCTGGCGGAGCCCGCGGGCGAGGTCGGCGGGGACGACGACAGCCGTCCGGGCGCGGGCTGCGGGTTGCCCGGCCGTGCGCGCCCGCCTGCCCAGACGGCGCTGAAGTTCCTTCCCACCGGCACGGTCACGGCTCGCCAGCTGGCGCACATGGCGGCGATGGCCGCCCGCGAGCTCGACCTGCACCGGCGGCTGAGTCACCCCCGGCTGGTGCGCCTCTTCGAGGCGCTCACTGTCGACGACCCCGAACACGGCGAGCTGGACGGGGCGACCGTGCTCGTCATGGAGCTCGCCGAGGAGAGCCTGGATGCCCTGTTACGCCGCAGTGACGGCCCGGCACCGGACGCCGCCCGGATGATCGTCGAAATCTGCGAGGGGACTGCCTTCCTCCATTCCCAGGGATGGCTACACGGTGACCTCAAGCCGGCGAATGTGTTACGTATGGCCGACGGGTCGACCCGCCTGACCGATTTCGGCCTGGCTACGGAATTAGAAGGAACGCATGGCTACCTGCCCCCCATGGGCTCGTCGGACTACGTTCCGCCCGAACGCGGGGAACAGCTGCTCACCGATCGCGGCTCGGCCGTACGCACCACACTGGACATCTGGGCGCTCGGTGTCACTGCTCATCTCGCGTTGACCGGCCGTCATCCCTTCCTCGGCGCCACGGCCAGATCGCGCGTCGCCGCGATCGCCGAGTACGCGGCCGGCCGACAGGCCCTGTCGCTCGATCCCGGGCTGTCACCCGGATGGCGCTCGTTCATCGCCGACTGTCTCGCGCCGGACCACCAGACGCGCAGCCGGCACAACGCCGCCGATCTGCTGGCGCGTGCCCAGTCTTTGGCCGGTACGCGAACGTCCGGCCGGTCGCGGCAGGCGATCCGGCGCCACCGGTTTCGTGGCCGCGGCCAGGCCGTGGCCGTGGCCACGGCGGCGGCCACGATCGCCATACCCCTGGTCCTGACACTCCTGCCCGACGAGGCGGGCCGTTCCTCCACCGAGGCGGGCACGGTGTCCGTGGCCGGATTGAGCACCGTGGGCCCGCTCACGAAGGCTTCCTCCGCAGAACCCTCCCCTGTCGATGCCGCGTCCCAATGGTTGAACACGGACGCGGGCATCCCGGAGCAGTTCCTCAGCCTGATCATCGCTGCTGGCACCATGTGCGACGAGCCCAGTGTGAGCCCGGCGCTCGTCGCGGCGATGCTGGAGGCCGAGAGCGGTTTCGACCCGAATCTGAACGACCCAGCTCGCGATGAATACGGCATCGCCCGATGGACCCCCCGCGTGCTGCAGTACTACCTTCCGCCGGGCCGACGGGGAACGCTCCCTCGGCCGCCGTTCTCGCCCGAGGACTCGATCCCGGCGGTCGGCCGCTACCTGTGTGTCCTCGCGCGCCAGCTCGAAACGGTGCCGGGGCAGCCGGAACTGCTGCTCGCCGCCGCGTACCGAACATCGGCCGAGGTGGTCCGGGTGGAGGGCGGGATTCCGGACCGGACGGCCGGGTACGTGGAACGGGTTCGGACCAATCTGCTCAGGTACGCGCCGGTCGGCACGCCGAGCCGACCGGCGCCGTCCTCGACGGGGTGAGTAACGTCAGGTGCTCCGCGCGAACCAGATCGAACCGGAGTGCTATCGACACCAACGCGGCTCGCTGCCAGTCCGCTCTGACACCGGGCGCGGCGAACGCCGCCGCCGGTTCCCGGACCCGAAGCTTTCTGCGCGCAAGGTAATCAATGTGGAAAGCGACCGCACGGCGGGTGAGCCCCATGCACTCCGGATGTCCGCTCAGCCGCCGGACGATGTCGGGAACCGACGGGAGCACCGTCGACGCGCCGTCACGCAGACGAGGCTCGCATAGCGCCACCAGGACGAGAAAGTACTTCGCCGACTCGTCCATGGGGAAGGCGGACAGCGTTCCGTCCAGCTCTGCGGTGGAGGTGGACGGTGCTATCGGGTCCAGAAAGGTATGCTGCGGGGCGAAAATCAGGAAGCTCGCTCCGCCCCCTTCCGCCGGTATGACCACCCGGGCGAACTCGAAAGGTACCGGCATTCCCAGCCGCCGCGGGGCGATCTTGATGTGTTCTCCGCCGCCCTCCGGGTTCTCGACCGCATATGTCCGGTCGTTCGACAGATTGCTGATCAGCCAGTAGTCCTCATGCGCCCGGATGCGGCCGGCCAGCCGTGACACCGCAGGATGATGGAGCCGGAGATCGACCGGCAGGCCGGGTGCCCCACGGCCGAACGTCGCGTCCTCGCCCGAACGAAGTTCCCGCACGGCGGGCGTACCGGTCACCCGGTCACCACTCACAACATCGCCGGGAATCTGTACCACCACGGTGCCCACGTTTCCCCCGGAGTGCGACTGGCGTGATTACTCATCATCCGGCTGAGACGTCCCCCAGCAACCTTTTGTCCGCGAGGGTATCGCGCGGGCCGGCTCCGAACTGTGGCCACCGACGGGTCTCCGCGGTGGCCACAGATGCCGGTAGCGGCACGCTGGCGGACGGCGTCGTTATGCTGGGATCAGCATGTCGAGTTGAGGACCCACTTGTGGCTTGCGATGTTGTTGTTGAGGGTCTCGCCGCCGCCGGTCCCGTTGTAGGGGAATGTATAGTAGCTAAGATCGGCGATGTATCCGCCCCGGCCTATGCACTTGCTGGCGCCGGAGTATCCGCTGCCCCAGTACACGTTCACGTCGTCATACGTCTCGGCGTAGCCGTTGTTCCACACCGACGAGGCCTGGTTGAGCATGTTGCCCCCCGGGGAGCAGGTCGACCAGTTGGAGTCGTCACCCTGCCAGGCGCAGTATGGGCCGCCGTAGTTGACGTCCCTCCAGGCGTAGAAGTTGCCGTCCGCCGCCTGGGCCGCAGCCAGGGGCGCTCCGGCGAAGGTGAGAGCAGCGAGGGCTGACACGATCGCCACTTTCCTGAGCTTTCTCATGAGATACCTCCCGTTGATGCAGGGCGAGTGGTGGTGGGGCCGGCGCAGGTCGAATGGTTGCCGGTCGATCGGCCGAGTCGCCGATGCCTGTCTCGCAGGCTCCGCGCCGCCTGTGGCGGCCCTATCCCTCCCCGGAGCGGCCGATATCGGCGAGGGCGGCGCGTGCGCGGGGCAGGGCCTCGTGTTCGAGGCGTGCCCGGGTGTCGACGTCCGTCTGGTGCTGTCGGGTTCTCTGGATTCGGTATTGTTCTTCCATCCGCTGCAGGTCCGTGGACATGCCCGTGCTGTGCGCGCACTCCGCCTCGGCGACCGCCGTTCGTATCTCCTGTGGGCGATCCGCGCTCTGCGGTGACCGGAGAAATGCCTCGCGGGCCTTCAGCGGGGTGAGGTAGTCGAAACCGCGGGCCTTCATGCAGGACGACCACCGTCGAACAGCCGATTCGAAGCGGTCGTCGGCGGTGACGTCAGCGCGCCACAGGGCAGTGAGGGAGTCGGTCACCGAGGTGACACGAAACCAGGAGGCCAAGTCCCCGTAGATTTCCTGTTGGGCCTGCGAGGTACAGCCGTCGGCAATCCGGCCCATGGTCACCCCGTCGGGGGTCCTGACCTCAAGCCGTGCCGCGGACTGCCGCCCGTTAAGGGCTTCCAGGGCACGTGCCTGCTCCGCCGACGGCAAATTCTCGAAGTATCGCCTGTTGGGGTCGGCGGCGCGCAGCCGGCTGCGCTCGGCGTCGATGTCGCTTCCGTACCCGTGCCGCGAAGCCCATTCGACGTCGTCGATCACGTAGGGAAAGTCGCGGTCCTCCGGCAGTGGCTGTCGGGGCACGGCCCACATCTCGAAGCCGTGATCCTTCATACAGGAACGTGTCAGCATCTGCTCCGCCTCGTGCAGCACCTCCTTCTCCGGCTCGGTGAGGGGCTGCCCCCCGGCTACCTGACGAGGCTTGTGTGCACTGCAGGAAACCATCGCCAGCAGGGCTACCATGCCCACCATCATTAGGGCGACTGGTTGCCGAAGGCGCATGTCGCCTCCTTCAACCACGGGCCGGCGGCCCGCGAAAGGATTTCTCATTACGAGGCTTGTGTGCACTGCAGGAAACCATCGCCAGCAGGGCTACCATGCCCACCATCATTAGGGCGACTGGTTGCCGAAGGCGCATGTCGCCTCCTTCAACCACGGGCCGGCGGCCCGCGAAAGGATTTCTCATTCCTGTCGCCACGGCACCGAACTATGCCGGCGATTCCGCTGGCCGCCATCCTGCGAGAAGCCCGGTAGACAGGTGCGCCCTGGCGTGCTATCGGAACTCGGTCGTGCCCGCCCCCGGAATACCGGCTCGGTAAGAGCGCCCGGCAATAGGGGCGTGGATCAAGGAGTGGGGCTGGGGTGCGTGCATCGCGAGGCGGCGGAGGGAGCCACCGGAGGTGTTGGGTGGTGACCGACGACAACGCGGCGAGGTGCGTGCCCCAGCCCCGCGACGCCGCGTCCCCTATTGCCGGGCGCTCTAAGTGTTCGGTGATGCCGTGGAAGCGCACGTCGGGAACCCGGTCGGCGTCGCCGGTCGGGTGGGTGCTGGCTGCGGCGGTGGGTCAGTCCGCGGGTCTGGTGTGTGCGTGGTGACCGGGCGGGTCGGTGCCGTCAGGGCCGGGTAGCCAGGGAAAGAATCGTTCCAGGGCGGTGTCTTCGGGTGGCTTGCCTCCGGCAGCGGCGCAGGCGTGAACCGGCCCTTACCGACCGGTTTCGCCGGCACCGGCGCCACGACCGTGCGCGGGCCCGGGCAGGCGCATCGGCGCCAGTACCGTCGCCGCCGATGCACGATCCGGGTGATCGTCACCTGCCAGTCGATAGCCCACGCCGACCCACCGGTCGTCAGCTGATGACCGGTGACCCGTCAAGTGCCACCCCACAGGATGCGATGCTGGACCTCGGACCTCGGACCTCGGACCTCGGACCTCGGACCTCGGCTGCGGTGTCGGCACCGGCTGTCTGGAATCCCCACTGGTGGCCAGGTGAAAGTCCCCGCATGAGCCGCGGTGACTGTTTTTGGAATGACTGCTTTCAGAACGGTGGTGGGTCCAGCTCCGGCTCCGGGTTCGGAATGCAGTCGATGTAGGGTTCCGGGCTGGTGTGGTGGACACGTTTCTCCGGGCTGGTCCAGGTGACCGAGCCTCTGGAGCCAGCCAGGTCGACCAACCAGTTCCCCTTGTGTTTCATGCGGTGGTGGCGGCGACACAGAGTGAGCAGGTTGGCCGGGTCGGTGGTCCCGCCGTCAGCATGGGGCTGGACGTGGTCGAGGTCGCAGGCCGCGGCGGGTTTACGGCAGCTTGGGAACCGACAGGTGCGGTCCCGGGTCTGCACGTGACGGGCAAGCGCGGCTGAGGGGAACCGTCGCCGGCTCACATCCAGGAGACTGCCGTCGACGGGGTCGGTGAGGATCCGCCGCCAGGTGGCGTTGGCCGCGCAGGCCAGGTCGCGGGCGAGCCCGGCGGGGATCGGCCCGTGACCGGCCAGCTCGCCGGGGGCGTCGGTCAGCCCCAGCAGGGTGTCAGCAGGCACGATCACCCCGATCTCGATGTGGACGGGTTCGTAATCATGATGGCGGCCCAGCAGAAGGTCGGTGAGGACGTCCGCGCGGCGTTCATCCATGCTCCGGGGATCGTCCGGAGCGCCGGCACAGCGGGCGAGGGCGTCGATGTGCTGGTAGGCGGCCTGGGCGTCGGCGGCCGGCAGGAACGCCCACAGTTCGGCCATGCCGTCATCGAGGGGCCCGATGCGAACCTGCCGCTCCCGGCGCTGCTTCTCGTGGCGCCGCTGGGCGCCATCGGGGTCGACGGCGAGCACGGCCCGGCGCAGTGCCTGGCGGAACAGTGTGTGGCTGGCTCGACCGCCGCGGGCCAGCACCTTCTCCTCGACAGCGGTCGCGTGGACCTGCGACAGCGAGTCGGTGGCGTCGGCGACCGCGCGCGCTCGGCCCAGGTCGATCGCACCGGCTGCCAGAGCGGCCAGGGTGGCCGGTAGTCGGCAGGTCACCGTGTGCGCCAGCTTCAGCTGGGCGGCTGCGGCGCCGCACGACAGGTCCAGTTCGATGGCGATCTCACTGGCGGCGAACTCGCTGAACACCGGGTCCGGCCCGGCCGCGGATCGCAGCTCGACGAACCGGGCCTGCGTGCGGATCAGCGCCGCGTCCAACCTGGCTTTCTCCTGCACGATGGTCGTCATGAGGGTCAGGCAGGCATCCGCATCCAACCCGGCGATGGGCTCGGGGCCTGCGCACGCATCACATGGTGGACACACATCAGATCGTGCGCATCCATCGGATGTATCGAACATATGTTCACTTTAGCTCGCCATCCCGACATTTCCACCCCGTTCAGCGATCTGGACTCGTCTGGCGGGCCACCGCGGACGCCTTGAGCATCGCGGCAACCTCGACGGCCCGATGACGATTCCGCGTGGACAGGGCGTGTTCCTGGATGTTCCAACCCCGGCCAGGTGACTGCTGGTGTCGCCCTTGATCGACCGGGCGGTTGTCCTTGCCGCGTGCTGGATCAGCTCGGTGGATGGCGCTTCCTGAAGCGGACCGCCCACGACCTTCAAGGTGCCTGCGAGACCGTCGCGTCCGGGTACGCTGTCGCTGTCGACTCCGCAAAATGATCAATCGGCGGTGGGGCCGTCGTCCCAATCGGCATCCTCGTCGCTGTTCTCGCCGGCTCCCAGCGGCAGCCGGGCCACCGTATCCCACTCGTACGCGTGGCTCTCGCGGCGCAGCTCCACCAGGGCGACGGAATGGACCACGACGCGGATCCGGGGCAGCTCCCGCAGGGCCGCGACGGTCTCGACGACCGGGCGCGCGTCGATCGTTTCGCCGACGTAGGCGATGTTGATATATGGGTGGAACTCGTCAGGTTCGCCCATGGCTTTCACCGTGCGGGCCCCCGCGTCAAGGAGGTGGTCATTCAGGGCAAGCAGCGGCTCCCAGGGGACGACGGCGAGTCCGATCGAGTCCGGGGAGCCGGTCGCCGGACCCACGATCAGCGTGAATGGTTCGATGGCCGCGAGCGACCGACGGGCCTCGGCAACAGCACGGTTGATATCGCCGATGTCGTCGATCTCGTCGCCGAAGGCCAGCCGAGCGAGGGTGAGTCGCAGCTCGTCGGGGGACACGCGGTCGAGGCCGGGCAGCTGCAGCCGGTCCTGGCACCGTGTCGCCAGTTCGTGCAACTCGGCGGCGCCCTCGAAGGTCAGCACCCAGTGGTAGGCGCGACGTCCGGGGGTCCAGCCTGGACGGTTCCAGTGAGTGGTGAGGGTGTCGAGCCTGGCAAAGCGATGCCAGTCGGCGGTCACGGGATCGTCGGAGGATGGGATGATCCGGTCTTGCCACTGGCCGTCCGCCAGCGCCACCAGCTTGTTCAGTCGATCCACAGCGGATGCGGGGGAGTACGGGCCGAGGTTGTGCGCGGCGTGCAGCACATAGCCGAACGCCGGCGGGGTCCGCGGCGTGCGCGCGAGCAGGCCGGCGCTCATTTTCCCGTCGGGCGGCTCGGGATCGAGCGGCTGGCCGGATGGCGGCAGCAGCCCTGAGAACCGCAGCCCCGCCATCACCCACAGATCGTCGACAGCGCTGTACGTCGACCAGATCAGCCCGCGCAGGCCCGCCCAAGCGTCCTGCTGCACGGCGAGGGCGTTCTCGGCCTCCTGCCGGAGCCGGTGGTAGTCATCCTCGGCCGCGGCGAGTTCCGCGGCGGCATCGTTGGCGCTGTCGGCGTCCGGATTGTGAATAGCGATCTTCATGACGATCGGGCTGACGCTGAGCATCACCAGGAGGAAGACGACCACCACGGTCAGGTAGGGGCCGGATGCCCCGCCGCTGGCACCGCCGTTTTGGCTGAGCTCGTTGGACAACCGTCCCGCCGTCGTCAGGAAATCGCCGCGGGCTTTGGCGGCCATGCCGATCAACGCCAGCACCGCGACGGCGAGCGCACCCGGCACCCGCCATTCCGGCCAGGGCGGTTCGGCATCCGTCCATCCGGCACGCCGCCGGCGCCATATGACGACCGGTTCAGCGAGCAGATGGCCGGTCCAGAACAGCAGCAGGGCCAGTCCCACCCCCGGCAGATAGGACAGCCAGTACTCGACGGAGGCAACCGAGCTGCCGACTCCGGTCAGGTAGCGGAACAACCGGCCCAGGAACCAGACCTCGAACAGTGCCACCACCAGCGTCGCGGCCATGGCAAGCGCCGACAGCGACAGGAAGCGGGGCACCCGCAGCTGTCGGCGCCGGTCGTGTGGCCCGTCGTCGGCGTAGCGGGCCTGCACCCGGGCCGTCTGCCGGCGAGTGGCGAGGATCCGCTCCTGCCGCACGAAGGTGGCCAGGGCACGCAGGGCGGAGTCGGTCGCCGTGGCCGCTGTGATGAGGGTCCGCAGCGCCTGCTCGATGCCCGGCCGTGCCGAGTGCACCACCTCGGCGCTCTCTCGGAGCACGAGCAGGTGCGCGGTATCCTGCGGATCATCCTCCGCGTGCTGGGCCAGGAAGTCCGCCAGACAGCGGCATGCGGGCGCCGCGGGCGCCGGGCACGGCGGGGATGCGGCGCACAGCGCCCACGGTCGTGGTTCGAGTGAGAATCGCCGGCTCACCGTCATCCTCTCGTCTGGCCGAGCGCGATGACGATCTCGACCCGGCGGTTGCAGCTCATCGCGGCAGGGTCGGCGCTGTCGTTGGTGCGGTGTTCTGGTCCGCAGGCCGGACTCGGGCGGCTCTTGCCGAGCCCGACCGCCTTGCCCACAGTGAGCCCGTCGGCCCGCAGCGCGTCGGCGACCCGCTGCGCCCGGCCCAGCGAGAGCAGATCGTTGTGGTCGTCCGTGCCACGTGAGTCGGTGTGCCCGTCGACCTCGGTGACGGTTCCGGACGCTCCGCGCACCCGCCGCTCCACGTCGGTGAGCGCGGCCTGGGCCGTTGCCAGCAGCTCGGTGGAGTCGGTGCCGAACAGCATCCGGTCGGGCAGCGTCACGATGATCGTTCCGCTGTCGCGTCGCTCGGTGACGGCGGGAAAGGTGACGGCGGCGTCCGGCATGCCCGGCGTTCGGGCCGCGGGACCGGTGCTCACGGACCCGCCGGCCGCCGCCGTGGCCTCGCTGTGGATGTCGCACGACGTCGGGTTCGCGGTGGCCGCGCCGCATAGTCCGCGCCACAGCGCGGTCAGCCAGTCGAGCTGGGCGGTTGCCGGCGACGGCTGGTCGTCCGCCGGATGGCCGATTCCGAACATGGTGACCTGGGCACCGGTGAGGTCGGGCAGCTGCCCGGCCGTTCGGCAGTCAGTGACGATTTTCTGTACGTCCCCGGCGATGGGGGATTCGAGCAGATCCGCGCAGCCGGAGTTGACTAGCCCGTCGGAGACGACGACGTGGCGGGAGCCGGACGTGGTGGCGCTCTGGTGGGCTGCTGCCGCCAACGCGCCAAGGATGTCGCTGCCCGCCGCGCGGGCCGGTGCCGCGGCCGCGTCCGCCAGCAGCCGCCGGGCGCAGCGCAGGGAAGCGACTTGGGCGCTGGTCCGCTGGTCGGGGTTGGCCAGCCGCGGGGTCGCCACTGTGGCCCAGGCCATCGTCGTAGCTGAGCCGTCGAAGCCGGAGATGGTGATCGTGTCGCCACGCAGCACCGCCGCGCGGGTCGCGGCGTCCAGTTCCGGCATTGCCGCGTAGGACGGGCCAGCGTTGCCCCGGACACTGGCGGAGCGGTCGAGCAGCAACGCGGTGATCCCGGCGCCTGGGACGGCGTCCGGTGTGTCCGGACGCCCGGCGCAGCTGTCCGCCTCGGACGAGTGGCTGCCCGGCCGGCAGGCCACGAACAGGCCTGCGCCGACGGCGAGTGCCATTCCCACGACCAGCAGGCGCGGCCACCGGGCCGCCGATCCGTCGGCCTGTCGCGCTGCCGCCGCCGGGACCGCTCGGGCCGCTGTCCGTGGGGTCGGTCGGACGGCCGGTCGCGGTCCCGACCTGCGGGCGGGCGGGCGGCGCCGACCTGCGGCGGGACTCATCGCGTGCCCTCCGGCGTCGACGGGCTCGACCAGTCGGCCACCGGTAGTCCGGCCCACTGCATCAGCCGGACCAACGCGGAGTTGTGCGCCACGTCGAACTCCAGCAGATTGACGTTGTTCGCGTTGTCCACCGCCTGGAACACCGTTGTCAGCAGCTCGTCATCTTTGGCCTCGCGCTGCTCGGCGAGCTGGTCGACGACGTCCGCGGCGTGCTCGGGCTGCGCGGCCAGCCGCAGCAGGTGGCGCGCCAGGTACGGTGCCGGGGGCAGCTCGGCGTCGAGCGCGTCGATGCCGAGCATCGCCAGCAGCCGCCGCCACTGCGTCGCCATCTCGGTGTAGTTGCTGACGAGCTGCTGGGAGAAGTCGTGTAGCGCGTCCTGCTGCAGCGCCCTGGTCCATGCCTGCTGCTGCAGTGCCCGCACGTCGGTGTGCAGAGTGACCTCGGCCCGGGCGGACCATCCCAGCGTCGTCTCCGGCAGGCCTTGGCGCGCCAGTACGTCCAGCTGGGCGTTGAGGCAGGTCTCGGCCTCGGCGGCCTGATGCGGCGGGTAGGCCCGCAGCACGCACCTGGTCGCCACGGCGATCTTCTCCTGGACGAGGCTCTCGTAGTCGGCTGCTCGGCTGCGGATCTCTGTCACTGGACGCTGTCCGTCGTGCCAGGCACACCGCACCGTCACCTCGAAGTCGTAGGCATCGCCCTTGCTCGGCGTCTGGACCGGCTCGCCGACGATGATCCATGCCACCTCGGGGCGGTCCTCGGGCGTGCCACCGATCCAGGTGCGCAGTCGCCGCAGCGGCCCTCGCCGGTCGGGCTCGGCACTCATCACTGGGCTCCCATCGGTCCGAAGATGTCGTTGATCAGATTCTGTGCGGCGGGATGGCCGCCGGAGTTCCGCCAGTCCGCCCACCACAGGTCCGCGTAGAAGCGCAGACGCTTGACCAGCTCGCCGTGGTTGGCGAGGCGGATGAGCAGGTCCGCGGTGGCGCCGGCCCGCTGCGGCCGGGTGTCCGCCTCCATGCACCACGTCCGCAGCAGCGGCCAGCCCAGGGCCGCCAGGACCGGCGCGGTCAGCAGCAGCCGCCACAGCTCGTCATGGATCTCCCGGCGGTGCGGGTCGGTGCCGACGTGCCCGTCCAAGGCCCATCGGGTGCCGTCGTCTGGGCCGTCGTCGGAGGCGAGGTAGAGCAGGCAGCCGGCGGCGTAATAGAAGACGGTGGGAGGGCGTAGCCGCAGCTGCGTCTCGTACGCCCCCCGCAGCCGCAGCCGCAGCCGCAGCCGTACTGCCCGTTCCCGTACCTGCTCGATCTCCTGTACCCATTGATCGAGCAGGTCGAACACCTGCTCGATCCCGCCGGCGGACGCCACCGCGTACACCACCTCCATGGCGAACGCGAGCGGCTGGCGGTTCTGCCGTAATGGCACGGCCGCGGTGCGGCGGACCAGCTCGAGGGCCTCCTCGGTGCGACTGGCCCCGGGCGCGGTGGCGTAGACCAGCAGCGCCGTCGTCCGCCACCGGTCCCCCTGACCGCTCCAGCGCCGCACCTGTTCCCACGCCCGGTCGGCGATCAGCGGGTACTCGATCATCGCCGCAACCGTCCAGGCCGCGGCGCGCTGGCCCGACCGGCTGCGGCGGATCCACGGTTCGACTAGCTCCGCCATGATCAGGTCGAAGTCGTGGGTGGCGAACCGGCCGACGGCCTGCGCCGCTCGCACCTGCACCGCCTCGGGTTCGGCGCGGTGCGCGCCCACCAGGGCGAGCTCGGTGAGCCAGTGCCGCAATGCCGTCTGCGTGAGGTGGTGCTCGTCCCAGACGAGGTCGAGGACAGCACCCGCCATCGCCGGATTGCGGAACCGGACCCGGCCGGCGTTCCCGGCTGGCGTGTCGTCCCCGTCACGGTCGATCGGGCTCGCCTCCACCCACTCCAGCAGCGCCGCGGTCGGCTCGGTGAACGATGTGCCGACCCGCATGCCCGGCCGGCCGTCGCTGAGGATGTCCCGCAGCCGGTTCGCGGCCCGGATGACGAGATCGAGCGGCATGTCGTTGCAGACAGCGAGGGCGACCAGGAAGGCTCGCCGAAACAGCCGCACCGCCTCGGCGGAGCGCGGTAGGTCCTCGGGGGAAATGCCCCGTAGCGGATCGGCGAGCAGGTACGCGGTATGCCGACGGACCTGCTCATCGAGGTAGGCGTCCGCCGGAGAGCCGTCCCGCAACGCGCTCGCGACCAGCGCCGCGATCTGCGCGACCTGCCGCAGGGGCGCGCCGTCCAGCGCACTGAACACCGATGGCGGCAGCCCCTTGATTTGATCGTCCCGGCATGCGTACTGCCTGTGGAGCAGAATCTTCAGTACGTCGGCGCGCTCGGGCATCTCGTGCCGCACCGCGTCGCCCCTGATCAGTATCGTGGCGCCGGCGGTTGTGTCGATGGTGAGCACGAACCAGGCGCGATGGAAGCGCGCCAGCCGGGTCAGCTCGTCGACGAGCAGGTCGAACCCGTCTCGGCGGGCCGCCGCGGTGACGTCGAAGACGTAGCCGTAGCCGGTGCGCAGGCTGGTCGTGGTGAGTCGGCTCGGATCGGTGCCCGGGTCGAACAGGGCGACGCCAGCGCCCTCCGGCAGCACGTCGGCGAGCGCGCATAGCGCGAGGCTGGTGCGTCCGGAACCGTCCGGGCCGACCAGTAGCCTGACCGGGCTGTGCCGCAGCTGGTCCGCCAGCTCCTGCCGGCTGGTGGGGACGCCGAGGCTCGCTCTGAACTCGACGAGAACAGTGCGTAGCCGCGCGATGGTTCCCGCGCCGACTTCCCGGGCCCGCGGCCCGACGCGTCGTCCAGCGTTGATGTTGATCGTCCCGACCGCACCGCCGACCGTGATCGAGCCATCGCCCATACCGATGGTGCCGTGCAGGCTGCGATGGCCTCGTTCGGCCTCGGCGCGCAGCCGGCGGTTGCCCTCGACGTCGTAACCGAACTCGTCGTCGGAGTCGGATGAGCTGGCTGGATCGGCGCCGTCCGTCTTGCGGTGTCCGTCGCCGTCTCGATCATCGTTGTCCCCGCGGGTATTACGGGGTGGCCGGGGTGCTTCGCCGTCCCCGTGGCCGCCGCCCGCCCGTCCGGGATCGTTCGCGGATCCGGTGGTGCCGGCCGCGCTGCTCTCGCCTGGGCTCGAGCCAGCTGCTCCGCTGTCGCCGCCGGTGCCATTGGCCGTCGGTGTCGTCATGGTGAACCTGCTGTCATCCGGAATTCAGGGTGCCGACGTCACCGATGATCACCTGGTTGCGGTCCCCGGTGGTGACCACGAAGCCGGCGCTGGAACCCCCTGGGCTGGACGGACGGGCCGGATCCGGCTGAGCCGGGCCGGGTTCATGCGGACCTGATTTCCCCGGATCCGGCTCGTCCGGCTTTGCACCGGTCTCCCGGGTGATGGCGGCGAGTACCTCCGGTGATGGAGCGGACCGGGTTGTTCCCCACAGACAGACCCACAGGGCGGTGCCGGCGCCCTTCTGCCCCGGGCCGATCCGCATCGGGGCGAAGTCGGCCGGGCGCAGGTCACGCCGTTGATCATGCACGGTGTCGTCGTACATGGCTTGGGAGAGCAGCAGGACGAGGTTGGCCGTGGGCACGTGACGCAGCAGCAGGCGGCCCTCGTCCGCGTTGAGGATGCCGGCGGTGGCGTTGATGGCCGAGCTGACCCAGCCGTTGCCGGACGGCTGTGCCTGGCCGTGGTGCAGGGCGAGCCGGATGCGCAGCCGGTGGCTGTCCAGCCGGTCGGCGTTGCGCCGGGCGAGGCCCATGGCGAATTCGCGCGCCAGGTCCGCGACGAGTTTTTCTCGAGGCACGGACGCGGGGACCAAGCCCAGCGCGCCGTCCCCGTCGTCGCGTAGGCCGGGCGCCGCCAGCTCGATGCTGAGCCTGGCGAGACAGTCAGTGAGGATGAACCGGAAGTCCTCCCGAAGCTGGCGCTGGTCGGCCGTTATGTGCGCGCTCGAGTTCGCGATGTCGGCGGCGAGGACGGAGTAGGGCAGCAGGTCCTGGTCGTTCATTGAGCTCCTTCCCGACCGTTGCTGATGGATGTAGCAAACGGGTAGATGGGTGTTGTGATGCGCCAGAACTGGCGGATTGAGCGGTCTGGTCGCGGACACGGCCGGCCGGTGACGTCCGCGGTCACCGGGGCCGTGGGCAGCGATCGCCGGTGCGGACGCGCATCAGGCATCGGCTCAGGTGCTCGTGTCGGTCTCAGCGGTCGGCGCTGGAAGTCCTTCGGGGCTGTCGGATGCCAGGTGGATGCGTCGCGAGGCGGCCCAGGTCCCGGTAGCGGTGTTCTGCCGGGGCCGACGAGCCGGGGTACCCGTACCAGGGCGCCTTCCTCCGCTGCCTTGCCGGACCGGGCGCGGATGAGCCGCTCGCTGGTCGAACGTCCTGTCCTCGGGCGCTCTACGTGTCCGTATCGGCGAGGCGATTCAGTTCCGCTGGATCGAGGATGACCAGGCGTCGGTACTCGGTCGACAGTATCCGCGCTTCCCGCAGCTCGCGGAGAATCGTCCGCAGTGTGGATTCGCTGCAGGCGGCAGCCGCGGCGAGCTCGGGCTGGGTGAGGGCAACGTCGATCTCCAGGCCAAGCGGAGTGCGCCTGCCGTACAGCTGGCCCAGCTCGGCGAGGATGCGGGCCACTCGGACCAGCGGACGGCAGCCCGCGAGGTCGACCTGGCGCCGGGTGGCTGCACACAGCCGGTCGCCGAGCATCCGGGTGTAAGCGGCCTGGGCCTCGGGCTGATCGCGCAGGAGCGATCGCCAGGTCATCGCCGACAGCCGGCGGGTCTCGACGTCGTGGCAGGCCATGACTGTGGCGATCCGTTGCTGGCCGCTCAGGGCCGCGAGGTCGCCGACGACATCGCCGCCCACCCGCAGCGAGATCAGGACGTCCCGATCGTCGGATCTGCCAATCACCTTAATGATTCCTCTCAATAAGAGGAAAACATCGTCTGACCGTTCGCCTTCCCGGAGCAGATATTCCTGCGTGGTGAACCGGCAGGGGCTGCCCAACCGCGTCGCCTGTTCCGCGATGGGCGCAGGTAGATGACCCAGAAAGGTGTAGAGCGGCCAGGTATACGACATGACGGCCCCCGAGCATCGCTGGATCGATGGCGGCAGTATGAGCTGATTGATAGTGAACAATACAGCAGCAGAATGTAAGATCTTCCGCTCCTGTGCCGTCGCCAAGGGCGGTTGCGGTGTGACGGGTGCCGTCGCCTGTCCGGTCTGTACCGGTGATCGGTGGCTACCAGCCGAGGACGGTGGCGATGCGCTCACGGTGGTGGGCGGCACCGCCGAGCAGCACCGCGTCGGCGCGGGCCCGGCGGAAGTACAGGTGGGCGTTGTGCTCCCAGGTGAACCCGATCCCGCCGTGCAACTGGACGGTTTCCGCGCTGACCGTGCGGAACGCGTCCGAGCACCACGCCTGCGCCACCGCCGCCGCCTCGGCGAACGCGGGGGTGCCGGCGGCGATGAGCGCGCGCTCCACCGCCGAGCGCGACATCTCCACGAGCACGAGCAGGTCCGCGCACAGATGCTTGACGGCCTGGAAGCCGCCGATCGGACGGCCGAACTGGCGGCGTTCCTTCGCGTAGGAGACGATCATGTCCAGGCACGCCTGGGCGCCGCCGAGCTGTTCGGCGGCGAGCACCACACCGGTGGTGTCCAGCGCGGGGCAGACCACATCGGTCGCGGTCCCACCGCGGGTGAGCCGAGTCGCGGCCGTGCCGGTGAAGGTGACCCGGGCCTGTGCCCGGGTGAGGTCGAGGGTGGTCAGCCGCGTGACGGTCACACCGGGGCTGTCGGCGGGGACGAGGAAGAGATCCGCTCCGTCCCCCGGCCGGGACACGGCCGCGACGATGAGGCTGCGCGCACCCGGACCGTCCAGCACGAAGGGCGCGGCCCCGTCGAGGACCACCCGGTCACGGCCGCTGTCCCCGCCCTCGTCGCGGAACGTCAGCTGGAGACGGCCGGGCCGCCACAGCCCGTCGGCGTCGGTGACCGCGGGCCCGGTCACCTGCCCGGCCGCGATGTCCGCGAGTGCCGCCGCCGGCCCACCGGCCCCGGCCAGCACCTGGCCGGCCAGCACGGTCGAGGACAGGAACGGCACCGGCAGCAGGGTGGCGCCCAGCACCTCGGCGACGGTGGTGAGCTCGGCGAGGCCGCCCGCACCGCCTATGTCCGCGGGCAGCCCGAGGCAGGCCAGACCGATCTCGCGGCCCAGGACCGTCCAGGCGTGTTCGTCGAAGCCCGGCCCGTCGTCGCCGAGCCCGCGGGCCACAGCCGGGCCGCCCAGTTCCAGGCAGGCCTGCATGACGGTTTCCCGCAGGCTCACGAGATCCTCGCGCCGCTCGCGCTCGCGCTCGCGGCCATGGTCGTGGTCGTGGTCGTGGTCGTGGGAGGCAGCCACGGCCGTGGCGCCGACGGCTGTCACGGCGCTGCTCCGGGCGGCGGCAACGGTCATGACGGGCCATCCGGACTGATCATGGCAGCCGTGGCGCCCCGGGTGGCCGCGGCGTTCAGACGGGCCTGGGCGGCGGCGAGCCGCGCGACCGGCACCCGCCACGGTGAGCAGGAGATATAGTCCAGGCCCAGCGGTTCAAGGAGCGCGATCGACGCCGGGTCGCCGCCGTGCTCCCCGCATACCCCGATCGTGATGTCGGGCCGGGCTGCCCGCGCCCGCTGGATGGCGATGGCGAGCAGCGCGCCCACGCCCTCGCCGTCGAGCTCGGCGAACGGGCTCGACGGGAGCAGCCCGCGTCCGATGTAGGTGGCCAGCAGCCGGCTCTCCACGTCGTCGCGGGAGAAACCGTAGGTGAGCTGGGTGAGGTCGTTGGTACCGAAGGACAGGAACTCCGCGTGCGCCGCCAGCTGGCCGGCCAGCAGCGCGGCTCGCGGTGTCTCCACCATCGTGCCGATGCGGTAGGGAATGTCGACGCCGGTGCGCCGGGCCACGCCGGTGGCGACGGCGGCGACATCGGCGGCGGCCAGTGCCAGTTCCCGCGGTATCGAGACGAGCGGGATCATCACCTCGAGGGCGGGGCGCACGCCTTCGGCGGCCACGTCGATCCAGGCGGCGAACAGGGCACCGACCTGAGCCGGATAGAGCCCGGGACGCACCACGGCGAGCCGTACGCCGCGCACCCCGAGCATGGGGTTGGCCTCGCGCAGCGCCGCGGCGCGGGCGGCCTGCCGGTCGTCGTCGTAGTCGCCGTCATGGGGGAGGAACTCGTGCATCGGAGCATCCAGCAGACGTACCGTCAGCGGTCGGTCTCCCACGGCACGCAGCAGGTCACGGAAGTCCGCGCGCTGCGCGTCAGCCAGGGCCACGAGCGCCTCGCGCTCGTCGTCGGCATCCGCAGCCATGATGACCCGGCGGACCAGCGGCAGCCGGGCGCCCAGGAACTGGTGTTCGGTGCGGCACAGACCGATGCCCTCGGCGCCCAGCCGGACGGCGCTCGCCGCGTCGGCCGCGGTGTCCGCGTTGGCCCGGACCCCGAGCCGGCGGTGGTCGTCGGCCCAGCCGAGCAGGACATCGAGCTCCGCGGACGGGGCCGCCGGGCGCACCTGGACCGCTCCGGCATACACCTCGCCGGTCCGCCCGTCGACAGAGATGACGTCCCCCTCGCGCAGCTCCCGCCCGTCGGCGCTGACGCGGCCCGCGACCGGATCGACCCGCAGCGCGGACGCGCCACACACCGCGGGCCTGCCGGCGCCGCGGGCGACCACAGCCGCGTGCGAGGCGAGCCCTCCGCCCGTCGTGACGACGGCGTCCGCGGCCAGCAGGCCCGGTACGTCCGCGGGCGTCGTCTCGGTCATCACCAGGATGGTGGGCACGCCGTCCGCGGCCCGCTCGACCGCGTCGACGCTGGACAGCGTGATCCGTCCGCTGGCCGCCCCGGGGGAGGCCGCGAGCCCGCGCACCAGCAGCGGCTCGCCGCCGCGCAGCCGCAACTGTGGGTGCAGCAATGCCTGTACCTGCTGGGGAGCCACGGAGCGCACCGCGGTGGCGCGGTCCATGGTGTCGGCGGCCAGGTCCACGGCGAGCCGTACCGCGGCGGCTGGGCTGGGGTGGTCGTACGGAGCCGCGCTGAGCAGGGCGAGCTCGCCGTCGCGCAGCTCGAACCCGACGTGCGCCACGGCGTTGAAGTGGTGCTCGAGGGTGGCCAGCGCCTCCCGCAGGAGATCGGCGCCACCGGGGAGCTGCGTCACCGGCTCGCCCGGCCCGCCCGGCGGCTCGTTGCGGCGCACGCCGCGATGGAACACCCCGCTCGGCGCGAATGCGCCGCTGTCGGGGTCGCGGCTGGTCGCGCTCCCGTGCCCCGAACGCGCCCACGGGCCGATGATCAGTGCCTGGAGATGCAGCGCGATCGGGGTGCCGGCCGGCAGCGACTGGGCCGCGCGGGCCCGCCGCCCCCGCGAGGAGCGCCACCGGGCCAACTTCGCGGTGGCAGCGAGCGCGACCTGCTCGGCCGGGTCGTCCGGGTACGGCCGGCTGCCCAGCCGCTCGCACATCTCCAGCAGCGCGTGCAGCCGTTTGGCTGGGTCGGGGTTGTCCAGGACCACACCGTCGATGTCGTCCGCGGGGACGCCGAGAGCACCCTCGGCGATGCTTCGCACCGTAGCCGACCAGGTCTCGTACAGCACCTCCGCGCGGCCGATCGCCGCGCACAGCGCTGGGGCCGTGTCGAGGCAGAGCCCGAGGCCCGCGACCATCGGCGGCAGGCCCGCCGCCGGCACCGGGGCGCTCGCGACGAGCCGTATCAGCATGGGCCGCTCGCTCTGCCCGACCCGCCGGCTGGCAAGCGCGGACAGCAGCTCGACCGCGCCACGGGCGACGGCTGTGTCGGCCAGGTCGCCGGCACGCGACGCCGGGATCGTGAGGCCCGGCACGGTCGGCAGCCCCAACCGGACGAGGCTGTCCATCTCCATGCCGTGCGTGCCGAGCTCAGCGGCATCCAGGCCGCGGACATGACCGTGACCGTACGGGATGAGGGGCACACCGGGGAACGGGGATGATGCGGTGCTCACCCGCCGGACCTCGAGACCAGCAGGTTCTCCAGCGCCTCGTCCTCGGCCCGGCTCACGCCGAGCAGCAGCAGCAGCTCCTGGTGCAGCCGCATCCACACCGTGTGGTAGGAGTCGCTCAGCGGCGCGGTCAGGGCGGTGGTGTCACCGGCGTCAAACGCGTCGAGCGCGGCGCCCAGCTCGCCGCGGTAGCGGGCGAGCGCGGGGACCTGGTCGGCGAGCCGGCGGATGATCTGTGTGATGGCCGTGTGCACGTCGTCGAACTGGTCGCGCACGGCCGCGTCGTAGACGGCGTCGCCGTGGTCGTTGGGTGCGCCGTCCGGCCGGCGCTGCCACGCCGTGCACAGTTCCCGTAACCGGCTGTTGATCGGTAGGAACGCGTGGTAGAGAACGGTGACCCGCTCCCGCTCGGGGGAGCCGGCCGGCAGCCGGGACCAGCCGCCGACGAGGGTTCTGGCGCTGGCGGTGGGCATCGTCACCGGCCCCTTGGCCAGCGCCAGCCCGGCATGCACCAGACGGTCCAGGTCCGGGGCCGGGCCGCGCCGCATACCCCGCACGACGAGGTCGGTCAGCGCGGCGCGGGCAGCGTCGTCGAGCGGGTGCGGGTCTGTTCCGGTCGCTGGCTGCGTCATCGGTGTTGCCTTTCCTGGCCAGGCCGTGGACCGCGCCCGGCGTCGTGCCGGGCAGCGCCGGGCAGGTCCTGGTCCGGCCATCGGTCTGTGATTCCGGTCATGCTGCGGCTTTTGGGAATCCGAGTCAAGAAACATGCGCGGCTGGTTCAGCCCTGATCGTCGCGTCAGCTGTACCCGCTCGTCCGCGAGGCTCAGCCCGCGTTGGCGTAGGTCACTATATTGATGATAGCTTCAGTAACTATTTGATCTTAAATGTACCGCCCCAGGAGGCGCCGTCGTCGCGTCGTCGCGTCGGGCCCGTGGCTGGTGCGGGCTGTCGCCGGTGGCTGGGCGAGCGAGCGGGCGTCGGTCCGCAGCCGGGGAGCGCCGCTGGCATCGCAAAAAGTTACTGTTGACATTCTCTAGTTAAGAGGATGTGATGTAGATCATAGTTACCCGGATCGTGACGGAAGAGGTTTCGGGCGTGCCGGTAAAAATGATGTGTGTGCTGACAGGGTCGCTCCGATGACCACCACGGACACGGCTCCTGCGTCCGCGCCCTCCGCCACCCCCGTCTACACCTCCACGCTGGACGGCCATGCCGATGACGTCGTGGGCCGGGACGCGCGGTCGGTGATGGCGCGGCTGGTCCGGCTCTACCAGGAGAACGGGACCGACCAGGCCCCGGCGCAGTGGCGTGAGCCCGTCCGCAACTACTCTGACCCGCGGCGCTGGCGTGATGAGATCAACAGCATCCACCGGCGGGTCCCGCTGCCGCTGGCGATGTCGTGCGAGCTGCCCGAGCCTGGTAGCTACAAGGCCATTCAGGTCGTCGACATCCCGGTCCTCATCACCCGTGACGCCGCCGGTGCCGTGCACGCCAGCGTGAACGCCTGCCGCCACCGGGGCGCCGAGCTGGTCGCCGAGGGCGTTGGCCGGACGAACCGAGCACAGCGGATCACCTGCCCTTACCACGCCTGGTCCTACGACATGGCGGGCTGCCTCGTCGGGGTCGTCGGCGAGAAGACGTTCGGAGCGCTGGAGCGCGGCCGCGCCGGGCTGGTGTCGCTGCCCGCCGAGGAACGGGCCGGCATCGTCTTCGTGGGGCTCACCCCGGGCCGTCCGCTCGACCTGGACAACTGGCTCGGTGACCTCGAGCCGCTGCTCGACGGACTGGGGCTCGCCGGGTGCCACCATTACTCCACGCGCGTGTTACCCGGGCCGAACTGGAAGGTCACGGTTGACGGGTACCTCGAGGGATACCACTTCGCCTCGCTGCACCGGACGACGGTTTTCCGGACCAACCTGTCGAACATGGCCGCGTTCGACAGCTGGGGCCCGCACCAGCGCAACGCCTTCGCGCTGCGGCCCATTGCCGAGGCGGCCACGCAGCCACCGCGGACCTGGGATCCCGCCGCCTGCGTCGGCGCGATCTTCTGGCTGTTCCCGGGGCTGGCTTTCTCCGGGGGCTGGCGCCAGCAGGTCGCGGTGTCTCTCGTGCTGCCCGGCCGCACCGTCGAGGAGTCCCGGACCCAGCAGCTGATCCTGCTGCGTCACCCACCGGCCGACGACGAGGAACGCACGGCCGCGGACACCACCCGCGACTGGTTCCACGATGTCGTGCTGGACGAGGACTACGCGACCGGCTTCGGTGTGCAGCGGGGGCTTGCCGCGCTGGCCGGCACGGATTTCGTCTTCGGCCGCAATGAGCCCGGTCTCCAGCAGTTCCACCGGGTCGTCGAGCGGCTGCTCGACGAGGGCGGTGCCGACATCCCGCGGTGACCGGCAGCGTTTCACCCCACGTTTCCCGAGCGTCCTTTCCCGGACCGTCCTTTTCTGGACCGTCCGTATTGTGATTACCCCTTTTCCGACCAGGAGGTCGTGCGCATGAATCTCGACGGACGTGTCGCCGTCGTCACCGGAGGCAGCCGGGGCATCGGCCGCGGGATCGTGGAGGCCCTCCTCGCCGACGGCGCGAACGTCGTGATCAGCGGCCGTTCCGAGGCCAAGGGCAAGGAGGCTCTCGATGAGCTCGCGGCCGGCGACCGGGCCCAGTTCGTGCCCGGTGACGTCCGGCTGCAAAGCGATGTGGAGGGGCTGATCGACACCGCTGTCGCGCACTACGGCCGCGTCGACATCCTCGTGAACAACGCCGGTGGCAGTGACGGGTTCGCCCTGATCCACGAATTAACCGACGAGGCCTGGGCCAACGCCCTCAACTGGAACATCAACGCTGTCTTCTGGGCCACCCGGCGGGCTGTCCCGTCCATGCTTGCCCGCGGCTGGGGGCGGATCATCAATATTTCCTCCGTCGAGGGCAAACAGGGCAACAAGGCCGCTGTCAGCCATTACATCACCAACAAGCACGCGCTCAACGGATTCACCAAGGCGACGGCGTTCGAGTATGGCACCAGCGGGATCACCTGTAACGCGATCTGTCCCGGCGCGATTGAGACGGACATGATGAAAGACGCCGGTCCCGCTGCCGCGGCCAGCGCCGGGATCACCTATGCGGAGTTCCTCCAGACGTACGCGAACGATTCCGCGATCAAGCGGCTGAACACGGTCGAGGAGGTCGCCGCGATGGCCCGGCTGCTCGTCAGCGACGCCGGTGCGGGCATCACCGGCGCGCTTCTCAACGTTGACGGCGGTACCGCCGCCTGGTAGCGCTACCAGGCGGCGGTGCTACCAGGCGGCGCTGTCAGCCGCGGGGGAAGGCGGATGCCTCGCGTGGACGCCCGGTCCGGCGCTGAAACCGGACCGGGCGTCCACGCCCGCTCGCTGTCAGTGGCTGGCCTGTAGCGCCCGGCGGAGGCCCAGGGCAAGGAGGATCTGCGTGACCCCATGAACGATCACCCAGATTCCGAAGACCACGGCCAAGACGAACACGGTCGCTGACGGCCAGGACACGGCCACGATACCGGCGGCCACGCACAGGATCGCGACGGCCACGGCCCGCCCGCGTCCCGGCTCCCCCGCCGGAGCGGCCGCGGCAATGACCAGCCGGATGAGCCCGGCCACCATGAGGGACACGCCGACGACTATGGCCAGTGTCCAAAGGGTCACATCAGGCCAGGCCAGCGCCACGATTCCGCCCACCACCAGCAGAACGCCGAACACGGCCGCCAGGGCGGGCTCCGTCGCCCGTCCCGCCGCGAGCACCTCGGTGATCCCGCTGAGCACCAGGGCCAGCCCCACCAGGATGGCCAGGGTGTCCGCCGAGCTGGACGGGTTGGCGACCAGCGCGACGCCGAGCGTGGTCACGGCGATGCCCAGGACAAGCAGGACAGCCCACACCGCGCCCGCGGCGGCGTCACCGTGTATCCGATGGTCCGTCGCTGTCCTGGACATCATGGCCTCCCCGCGTCCGCTGTCTCACCGATGGTGTTCCCTCCTCTGGACCGCCCCAGTCCCCGGAGCGTGCGGGTGACTCGATGGGATCGGTTGTGATGAAAGCCTTGCCACAGTGCCCGGTATGTGACTCCTTCCCCCCGCGTATCGATCTAGGGTTCCAGGGAAACGTCCACTACGGATATCTGCTGGGGGCAAGCATGACCGCCAGAACCCTGCGGCGTGCCGGTGTCGTCACCGTCACCGGGGTGCTCGCCGCGCTCCTGGGCGCGGCTCCGGCCAGCGCCTTCCCCTCCCCGACAGCCGCTGGTGGTGACCCGGGCGCCACGGCGGCCGGTGCGGCCGGCAATGTGTCCCGCGTTGCCATCGACATCACCCGCGGTGCGCTGTCCAGCGCCGCGAACGCGGCCTCCGGCGCCGGTGGGATCAACACCAGCGCCAGCACCACCCCCGGTCCAGGCGTTGGCTCCCCCGCGGGAAACAGCACCAGCCCCGGTAACGGCGGCGATTCGACCGCCGACCCCGGTAGCACCGGCAAGAACACCGCCAACGATGTCGCGCATGCCGCGCTGGACATCACCCGCGGTGCGCTGTCCAGCGCCGCGGACGCGCTGTCCGGCGCTACCGGCTCCGGGTCCGGTCCCACGACCGGCGGTGGTACCGGTGGTACCGGTAGTGGCGGTGGGTTCGCCGGGTGACAGCGATCGACAGGATCGCGGCGGTGCCCGCCAGCCTGCCCTGATGATCTCTACAAGAGGCTCCGGCAGTAGGGCGTTCGATCAGGGAGCGGCGTCCGGGCGGATGGATCGCGAGGCGGCGGAGGGAGTCACCCTGGTGTTGGGTGGCGACCGACGACAACGACGCGAGGCGCCGCCCGGACGGCGTGAGCCGGACAGTCCTATTGCCGGAGCCTCCAAGTGCCGGTCCCCGGCAGCCCGTTGGGGCCGCATTACCATGCGAGGCATCGCCTGGCTGGCCGCCCCTGCCTGCGCCTTCGATCGCCGGCCACCGCATCATGGTCCGTGGCGGATGCGGGGTCGGACGGGTGAGGGAGCGAGCCAGTGGCTGGTCGGGACGTCGATTACGACCGTCCGACTCTGTTGAGCTGCGGGCGATGCGGTGTCCGGTGGACGGCGTTGAGCGCCGCCCACTGCCCGAGCTGTCACGAAACCTTCGCCGGGGTGAGCACCGGCTTTGACACCCACCGGGTTGACGGCAGGTGCGCTCCGCCCGATCAGGTCGGTTTACATCGCGATGGCGGTTACTGGCTGACCAGTGGTGAACGGGCTCCCGGTAAGCTGTTGGTGGTAGGCAGCGATTCCCGCGCGCGCCCGGTTGACTGAGGACGCGGCCTGACGGAGCACGCGGCCGAGCGCCTCGATGTTTCCCGGCACACCCGCCGCCTCCCGGTATCCGCAGGCGCGCTGCCGTCGCGTCGCCCGCATCGCAGGGCTGCCAGAAGCACACCCGCCGTGGATGTCCACGGTTTGTGTGTGCTGCCGTCCACGTCGGGCGGGGAAGCCGCGGATGTCCGTCAACGCTCTGCCCGGTCGCGGAGTGAGACTGTATTCCTCATGATGAGTTAGCGGCAAGGGTATCGCAAGGGTGCTGTTGCGCAGGTCGGCGTCTGGGCCGGGCGATGCGCGCGCTCTCCCCGCGCCGCTCCCCTTGCGGTTAATCGTTATGACGTTTATGGTTCCCGTGTGACGTGGACCACGGGCGGGTGCGGGGGCACCTCGGGCGCATCCTCGGCCCGCGTGTCCGGTCCGCCGGCCGGGGAGGGGAGGGAACGCCTCGTATGTGGTCATGGTGCCTGGACGGCGGCTGGGCGCGTCCGGTTCCCGGTGAACCTCCAGGAACGGGCCGCCGAGCATGTCCTTGACAGCGAGCATGCCGAGGAATACTTTTCCTGGCACTTGATCTGGCCTTGACTCGGTATCCAGATCTGCCGGCGGCGACAGCCCCGCCCCACACCCAACTGTTTTCCAACTGATTTTTTATCACTCGGCGACGGTATTCCGAGACGATGGCCGGCCGGTGCCGGCTGTTCGTCCGGCTGCCGGCCTTTCCCCTCACGGAGCGACGGGGTAATCACATGCATCGTGGTTCTCGAAGAATAATGCCGCTCGTCGTTGGCGCGGTCCTCGCGCTCGTCCTCGCGGCCTGCGCGGACAATGCGGGCTCGACGGCACCGGCGACAGGCCAGACGTCAGCTTCCGACGCGTCCTTAGCTGCGGCCAAGGCGAACCTCGCCAACTATCTGACGCAGCCGACGAGCATTGTCCAGTCCACGCCGCTGAAGTCCGCTCCGCCGAAGAAGAAGGTTGCCTTCGTCCAGTGCGCGGACCCGAACTGCGCCATCCTGGCCGGCTTTGTCAAGGACGCCACCGCGGCCCTGGGCTGGAACCTGACCACGCTGAGCGCCACCGCCACCGACCCGGGCTCGGCCGTCCAACAGGCCATCGACGCGGGCGTGGACTACATCGCCACCACCGGTTACCCCGTCGACCTGTTCAAGCAGCAGATGAACCAGGCGAAGTCCAAGGGCATCCCGCTGTTCATGTGCTATTCCACGGACGTGCCCGCGGGACCGGGTAACAACCTCTACGCGGACTGCACCGACGGCTCCGCGGCCGGCATCACCGGCGGCGCGATAGCCGACTTCGTAGCCACGGACTCGAACGGGAAGGCCGACGTCCTGCTGGTGACGATCCCCTCCTACCCCATCCTGACGGCACAGGCCGACGGGATGCGGGCGGAGCTCGCCAAGAACTGCCCAACCTGCAAGGTTCACGTCCTTGAGACGACGGTCAACGATCTCGCCGGTGGTGCCGTGCCGCAGAGCATCTCCTCCTACCTGCAGGCAAATCCCGGCGTCAACTACGTCTACTTCACCTACAACGGCCTGGAGAAGGGCGTTCCGGCTGTCCTGAAGACAGCCGGGATGCTCGGCAAGGTGAAGCTGGTCGGCACCCAGGGCGCGCAGCCACAGTTCACCGAGGTCGTCAACGGCACCTCGGCGGCGTGGAGCGCGCTCCCACAGGAGCTCGCGATGTGGACGATGGTGGACCAGATGGCTCGGGTCGCGGTCGACCAGTGGTCGCTGCCGGACGAGCGCAAGGCCGCCGTCACGCCCTTCTATCTCGTGACCACGCCCGACCAGGCGAAGCCCCTCGTGGGCGAGAAGTACGGCTGGCCCGGCCCGGCCGGCTTCAAGGACACGTTCAAGAAGCTGTGGGGCCTCTAGGGCG